>NZ_JRVI01000229.1:0-1886 GCF_000783375.1 Sphingomonas sp. Ant20 | reverse complement strand
TCGTGTGCGTCGCGCTGGGCGAGGACGGGCTCGCCTATGTGCTCGAGGATGCGAGCGTTTGCGGGGCGTGTCGCCTGAGGGCTGGGGCGCGCGCGGGTGGGCGGACTGTGCGGCGCGGCATGGCGCGGACCGGGTGGTCGCGGAGTGCAACCAGGGCGGGGGAGATGGTCCGCAGCGTGCTGATGGCGGCGGACTGTGCGCTGCCGGTGCGGCTGGTGCATGCGAGCCGCGGGAAGGTCGCGCGGGCGGAGCCGGTGGCGACCTTGTACGAGGGCGGGCGGGTCTTTCACGTCGGGGCGTTTCCGGCGCTGGAGGACGAGCTCTGCGGGCTGGTGAGCGGGGGGTATGTCGGGCCGGGGCGCTCGCCGGATCGGGCGGATGCGCTGGTGTGGGCGCTGACGGAATTGTGCTTGCGGCGGCGGGTTAAGGTGGGGGTTCGGGTGGTTTGAGGGGGGCACCGGCCCGTCCCCCCCCCGTCCGTTCGTGCTGAGCGTAGTCGAAGCACTGGCGCGCGGGTCGTGCCCTTCGACTTCGCTCAGGGCGAACGGGGGTGGCGTTGTGGGTGGGGTTTCGAGCCTCACGTGCCCTCACCCTCCCACGCTTTGCGTGGGCCCCTCCCTCTCCCCCTAGGGGAGAGGGGTTTTGAGTTTCGGGCGTCCTTCGGGGCGCCTTTTTTTTGTTTCTTGGCAGGGAGATGGACATGACGGTGATGGATCGGCCGATGCTGGAGGGGGCGGCGCTTCGGGGGCGTTTGCGGGGTTCGTGCGGAGTGGCGCGACGATCGAGATGAAGGCGTTTACCGGGGTCTCGGGTGATGCGGGCGGCTATGCGGTGCCGCGCGAGGTGGATGCGCAGATCGATGCGGTGCTGAAGGGCATTTCGCCGATCCGGGGGATCGCCAATGTCGTGAAGGTGGGCTCGGCGGGGTATCGCAAGCTCGTCACGACGGGCGGCACGCCGTCCGGCTGGGCGGCGGAGAATGCGGCGCGGCCCGAGACCGCGACGCCGGTGTTCGTCGAGATCGTGCCGCCGACCGGCGAGCTCTATGCCAATCCGGCGGCGAGCCAGGCGATGCTCGACGATGCGGCGTTCGACGTCGAGGCGTGGCTGGCGGGCGAGATCGCGATGGAATTCGCCAAGGCCGAGGGTGCGGCGTTCGTCGGTGGATCGGGCAGCGGGCGGCCCAAGGGGTTCCTGACGCAGCCGACCGCGGCGACCGCGGACGGGGTGCGGGCGTCGGGACGCTGCAATATCTGGCCTCCGGGACCGCGGGGGATTTCTCGGCGAGCCCGCAGGAGCGGCTGATCGACCTCGTCCAGGCGCTGCGCGCGCCGTATCGGCAGGGGGCGAGCTTCGTGATGAATGCGAGCACGCTGGCGCGGATCAGGAAGTTCAAGACGAGCGACGGGGCGTTCGTGTGGGCGCCGTCGCTGGCCGCGGGGCAGCCGGCGACGTTGCTCGGCTATCCGGTGATCGAGGCGGAGGACATGCCGGACATCGCGGCGAATGCGCTGTCGATCGCGTTCGGGAACTTCCGGGCGGGGTATCTGATCGCCGAGCGGGCGGAGACGGTGATCCTGCGGGATCCGTACTCGAACAAGCCGTTCGTCAATTTCTACGCGACCAAGCGGGTCGGCGGGTGCGTGACGAATTCGGAGGCGATCAAGCTGATGAAGTTTTCGGTGAGCTGATCGGGGTGTGAGGGGGGGTGGGGCGTTTCGAGCCTCACTTGCCCTCACCCTCCCACGCTTTGCGTGGGCCCCTCCCTCTCCCCCGGGGGGAGAGGGGTTTTGGTCCCCCCTTCTCCGTCATCCTGACGAAAGTCAGGATCCAGGGTCGCGGGGGTGACGCTTTTTGGCTCTGGGTCCTGACTTTCGTCAGATGCG
>NZ_JRVI01000228.1:0-3279 GCF_000783375.1 Sphingomonas sp. Ant20 | reverse complement strand
GATCCTGCGGCGCTGGTCGGATCGCGCTGGTCGGCGTGCCGCTGGTCGCGGTCACCCGCCTGCGCCGCCGCGTCGCGCGGATCGCCGCGGCGACGATCGCGGGCGCGGGCATCTGGTGCATGCATGCGGTCGGGCTGACGGGCATGACCGATTGCGTCCACGTGTTTTCCTGGCCGACGAACATCACCGGGCTGGTGCTCGGGACGGTGCTGATGGCGACGTGGCAGCTCCACCGCGGCTGGGCGCGGTCGCGCACCGCCGCCTGCATGCTGTTCGCGCTCGCGATCTGCACGACGCATTTCGTCGCGCTGTCGGGCGATATCGTGATCGGCAGCATCGGCGACGTGCGCGGCAGCCTGTTGTCGCCGGGCCTCGTCGCCGCCTGCATGGCGTTTGGCGTGTCGGTCACCTGCCTCGCCAGCCTGCTGACCTTCGAGCGGTTCAGGACGACGCGCGAGGAAGAGGGGCACACGCTGAGAGCGGTGCTCGAAAGCATGTCGGACGGGCTGGTGTTCATCGACGGCAATGCCCGGCTGCAGCATTTCAACTACCGGTTCCTCGAGATGTACGCGATCCCGGACGGGGCGATCGCGCCGGGTATGACGATCACCGCCTGTATCGACATTGTCGCGCGGCATCGCGGCTGGCTGCCCGAGCGGCGCGCCGAGATCCGCGCGGCGATGCAGCAATGGATCCGGACCGACGCGACGTTCGACCGCGAATGGGCGATGGACGATGGCTGCGTCTATCGGATGCAGTGTCGTCCGATGCAGTCCAAGGGCGTGGTGCTGACCTTCAACGACGTCAGCGCGGAGCGGCAGGCGCTGCGCAACCTGACGCACCTGGCCTATCATGATCCGCTGACCGGGCTGGGGAACCGCCGGTCGCTGCGCGAGCAGAAGGAGGCGAGGATCCGGATCGGCACGCCCTTCTCGCTGCTGATGATCGACCTCGACGATTTCAAGCGGATCAACGATGCCTTTGGTCACGCGGTCGGCGACCAGCTGCTGGTCCATGTCGCGGCCGAGCTGACGCGGCTGCTGCCCCAGGACAGCTTCATCGCGCGGATGGGCGGCGACGAGCTCGCGATCCTCGCCAGCGAAACGGGTGACGCGGCGGCGGCGCTCGCCGATTCGATCGTCGCGCAATTGAGCGGCGCGGTCGTCATCAACGGTTGCCGGCTGCTGCCGAGCTGCAGCATCGGCATTTCCCACTTTTCGGGCGCCTGTTCCGCCGACGACCTGATGAAGCGCGCGGACATGGCGCTGTACGAGGCCAAGCGTCTCGGACGGCGGCGCGCGCAGGCCTATCTGCCCGGGCTCGCCGAACGGCTCGCCGAACGTCAGGGGATCGTCGACGACCTGCACGAGGCGGTCCAGACGGGCGGCTTCGCGCTCGCCTTCCAGCCGGTCGTCGATCTGCTGACCGGGGGCACGACGGGCTATGAGGCGCTGATCCGCTGGAACCACCCGGTGCGCGGCTGGATCCCGCCGGGCGTCTTCATCCCGATCGCCGAGCAATGCGGACTGGTCGAGGATATCGGCCGCTGGGTGATGATGGAGGCGTGCCGCCACCTCGCGGGCTGGTCGCCGCATCTCAACGTCGCGATCAACATTTCCGCCGCGCAGCTGAAGTCGGAAGGGCTGCTGCACAGCCTGACCCAGGCGATCCTGATCCACGGCGTCGCCCCCGAGCGGGTCGAGATCGAGATCACCGAGACCGCGCTGATCGACGATGCGGGCCGGACCGCGGTGATGCTCGACCGGATCCGCAAGCTCGGCATCAAGGTGTCGCTCGACGATTTCGGCACCGGGCAATCGTCGCTCGCGCATTTGCGCGACTTCCGTTTCGACCGGATCAAGATCGACCGCAGCTTCGTCGCCGAGGCGGCGAATGATCCGCGCTGCATGGCGGTGCTGCGCGCGACCGTCGCGATCGGCAAGGAACTGGGCGTGCTGACGCATGCCGAGGGGGTCGAGACGCGCGAACAGCTCGACGTGCTGCACGATATCGGCTGCGACGTGGCGCAGGGCTATCTGCTCGGCCGCCCGGTCGTCCCGTTCACCGATGCGACGGCGGACTTCGCCGAGCTGCCGGGGGACACGATCATCGGCGCACCCGGCGACACCGACCCGCAATCCTCGGGGGTGACGGTTACCCGGCTCGCCGCCTGAGCGTCAGACCAGCGGCGGCCCGAACACCGACCAGCCGGTCCGGTGCGCGATCATCTCGAGCGCGCGGATGCCGAGGATGCTGTTGCCGTGCTGGTCGAGATTGGGCGACCAGACCGCGATCGCCGCCCGGTCGGGCACGATCGCGAGAATGCCGCCGCCGACGCCGCTCTTGGCGGGCAAGCCGACCCGCACCGCGAAATCCCCCGACCCGTCATAATGGCCGCAGGTGATCATCAGGCCGAGCACCGTACGGTGGCGTTTGGCCACCGCGTCGGCCTCAGGATCATCGGGCGTCCGCCGCGTCGCCGCGAGATACGCGCCTGCTTTGGCAAGGCCACGGCAATCCAGCGCGATCGCGCAGTTGCGGACATAGGCGGCCATCACCGCATCGGGATCGGCATGGAGATTGCCGTGATGCCGCATGAAGCTCATCATCGCGCGGTTGAGATCGCCGCCCTCCTGCTCGGACGCCATCACGTCCTCGTCGAACGTGACGCTATCGGACCCGGTCTCGCGCCCGATCAGCCGGGCGACCGCCGGATCGTCGCCGTCCTCGGGCCGGTGTTCGACCAGGATATCGACGACCGCCAGCGCGCCTGCGTTGATGAACGGGTTGCGCGGCACGCCCTTGGTCCGCTCGAGATCGACGATCGAGTTGAACGGGTCGCCCGACGGCTCTTTCCCGACGCGCGCAAAGACGTCGTCGCCGATCGCCGCGAGCGCGAGGTCGAGCGCGAACAGCTTCGAGATGCTCTGGATCGGGAACGCCGTCGTCGCCGCACCCGCGGTCAGCAGCGTGCCCGTCGTCAGCGCGACCGCGATGCCGATCGGCCCGGGCGCGGCCTCCTCCTTGCGGTCCGCCGACGCCTCGATCCGCGCGGCGTCGTCGGTGATCTCGGCGGCGATCTCGGTGATGATCTGCGCGATCGTGCTGGGCATGCGGCTCTCCTGGTGAACAGGGTCAACTCGCAGGCGGCGCGCATGATCCGTGGGCAGGGGCGCGGCGGCCTAGTCCAGTCGCGTCGACGTCCGCGCCGCCTGTCCCGCGGTCAGCAGGTCGCCGATCGCGCCCGCCGGTCCCGCCGCGGACAGCGCGGTCATCGCG
>NZ_JRVI01000227.1:0-1795 GCF_000783375.1 Sphingomonas sp. Ant20 | reverse complement strand
CAGCGCATCGTCACGCTCGGCGCGATCGACGCGGTCTCGTACGCCGCGCGCAACCGCTCGCCCGCCGCAAACTGCCGCGCATCGATCAGCCCGCGCGACCGCAGCCAGGTCAGCGGCGACTCCGCGCGATTGACCGTCACGCTCCGCCCGCCGATCCGCCCGCCGCGCGCGACACCTTCCCGCTGCACCTCCCGCTCACCGACCCTGTCAGCTTCCCGCTCACCTTCCCTGTCAGGCTCCCGCCGCATGCCCCGCCCGTCGATCGCGACCTCGATCAGATCCTGCATACGCCGCCCTTTCCATTTGCCGAGTCCCGTTTGTCTTGCCATATTCGACCAGAAATTGCAAGAGAAACCAACCTATCTGGTTTGTGCAAGCGACGGAGCCTGTCCATGATCACTGCTATCCGTGCCGTCCGCCGCGCCAAGGGATTGACGCTCGACGACGTCGCAAGGCGTTGTGATCCCCCGACAACCGCGCAGACGATCGGCCGGCTCGAGACGGGGACGCGGACCGTCTCGGTCGGCTGGCTCAACCGGATCGCCGCCGCGCTCGACGTCGCCGCGGTCGATCTGGTGACGATGCCCGAACGCGCCGATCTGCCCGTCGTCGCGATCCTGGATTCGACCGGAATTCAAGCCCCTACCCGCCCCAACCTCGCCACCCCGCCGCATGTCGAGCCGGGTCAGGTCGCGGTCACGGTGGCCGCCGGCGTCGGCGACTACCGCACGGGCGACGTGCTCTGGTGCACCACGCTCGGTCCCGACGACTTCGAGAGCGCGCTCTACCGCGACGTGCTCGTCCCCCGCCCCGCCGGCCGCTTCGCCTTTGGCCGTCTGGTCGCGCTAACCGACGGCAGCCCAACGCTTATTCCGGTTGGCGACGATGCCGCGCCCCAGCAGATCGAGCGCCCCGTCTGGATCGCCCGCGCGGTCCGCCTGATCCGCACGCTCTGAGTCGCCGCCCCGCATTGACGGCCCGGAGGCGGCGGGCCATCGCTGCCGCATGATCCGCGGTTTCTTCCTCTCGCTCGGCCAGCTCGGCGATCCGCCGGTGCTGCGCGTCTTCGCCAAGTCGATGGCGGTGACCCTGCTCGTCTTCGCCGCGCTCGGCCTGCTCATGTGGCTGGGCGCAAAGGCAATTTTCGCCGCTTGGCTCGGCAGCGACCAGGCCGGGATCGCCGCCGCGGTCGCGTTGTTCCTGACCATCCTCGCGGTCTGGATCCTGTTTCGCGCGGTCGCGATCGCGGTCGTCGGGATCTTCGCGGACGATGTCGTCGCCGCGGTCGAGGCGCGGCATTATCCCGCCCGTCTCGCCACCGCGCGGCCCGTGCCGTTCGCGCGCAGCCTCGCCATGGGATTGCGCTCGGCGTTCCGCGTGCTGCTCGTCAACCTGTTGATGGTGCCCGTCTATATCGGCCTGCTCGTCACCGGGGTCGGGACCGCGGCGGCGTTTTTCGTGGTCAATGGCTGGCTGCTCGGGCGCGATCTCGGCGACATGGTGGCGGCGCGCCACACGGACGCCGCGGCGATGCGGGGCTGGCGTGCGACGACGCGGGCGTCACGCTTCGTGCTGGGTCTTGCGAACACCGCGCTGTTCGTGGTTCCGATCCTCAACATCGCCGCCCCCCGTGCTGGGCGCGGCGATGGCGACGCATTTTTATCACGGGACGCGCGCAGCGGTGCGCGCCCGGGGGACCAGCTGATGACGAGATCACGTGTCAACGCGTTGAAAGGCTTCGTAATCTCGCGGTCCGCCCCGGGCCTGGCGATGGCCCTCGGCCTCGCGCTCGCCG
>NZ_JRVI01000226.1:0-4158 GCF_000783375.1 Sphingomonas sp. Ant20 | reverse complement strand
CCGCCTCGCGCCGCACCCGCGCTTTGCGCGCCCGCCGCAAATTGATGATCTCGCCCATGAAAACCCCTCGCACCCCGCTTGCCAGCACCCCGCCGGCGCTACAGACTGCCCCTCCTATGCGCCATCCCGTCCTGCTGTCCGCCCTTCTCCTGCTCCCCGCCGCCGCGTCGGCGCAGGCGCTGCCGCCCGGCGCCTGGGCGATCACCTCGACCGCGGTCGAGCTCGTCATTCCGGGTGCGCCGGGGTTTATCCTGCGGATGATGCGCGGAAAATCGAAGACCGAGCGCAAATGCCTGCCGCCCGAACAGGCATCGTCGGGCGTCGCCGCGCTGTTCGTCCCCAAGCCCGAGGCGCGCTGCACCGTCGAGCGCGCACAGTTCGCGGGCGGGCGGATCGACCATGTCATGAGCTGTCCGCAGAAAAAGGGGCCGCCGATGCGGATCGTCCGCGCGGGCAGCTATGGCGCGACGGGCTTTACCGCACGGATGACGATGACCGGCGAGACCGACAAGGGCGCGATGCGGATCGTCGCGGATCAGGTCGCGGCACGCACCGGCCCCGTCTGCAAACGCTGACACCAGGATCTGGAATGGCACGATATTTCGTGCCCGGGAGCGGCATCGCCTCTGGCGGCCGGCTCCGGAAATTTCTGGTCGGGGCGACAGGATTCGAACCTGCGACCCCCACACCCCCAGTGTGATGCGCTACCAGGCTGCGCTACGCCCCGACCGAAGGGCGCGCATTATGCGGATGTTGCGCACGATGCAAGCACGCGATTGCGGCAAAGCCCATATTCGTCCGTCTCATCGCGGCCCGGCCACGCTTCACCGGCGCGCATCGGTTGCGCGGGGCGGCAACCGGTGATAGCGGCATCGCCCATGCGAGCGCGGGCGTATGGCGCCTGCCCACCAGCCAAAACGGGACTCCATGTTCATTTCCCCAGCATATGCGCAGGCCGCCGGCGAGACGGCGACATCGGGCGGCATCGCCTCGTTCCTGAGCCTCGCGCCGCTCTTCCTCGTCTTCATCGTCTTCTATTTCCTGATGATCCGTCCGCAGCAAAAGCGGATGAAGGCGCTCCAGGCGTCGGTCGCGGCGGTCAAGAAGAATGACAGCGTCGTCACCGCCGGCGGCATCATCGGCAAGGTGACCAAGGTCGAGGACGCGATCGTCGAGGTCGAGATCGCGCCCAACACGCGCGTCCGCGTCGTCAAGGCGACGCTCACCGACATCACCAGCCCGAACACGAAGCCGGCGAACGACTGATGTTGGATTTCCCCCGCTGGAAGGTCGCGTCGATCATCGGCCTGCTGGCCGTGCTCTGCGCGCTTGCGATCCCGAGCTTCTTCTCCGAATCGACGACCAGCAAGTGGCGGGCGATTCCGCATAAGCGGATCAACCTGGGTCTCGATCTGGCGGGCGGCAGCTATCTGCTGCTCGAGGCGGACACCGCCGATCTCGCCAATTCGCGGATCGAGGCGATGCGCGACAGCATCGCGGGCACGATGCGCAACGGCACGCCGCGGATCGCGATCGGCGATATTTCGGTGCGTGGCGGGCAGCTTAGCTTCCTGCTCCGCGATCCGAGCCAGGTCGATGCCGCGCGCGAGCGGCTGCTCTCGATCACCGGCGGTGGCGCCGGGATGAGCGGCCAGCGCGAATGGGACATCAACGTCGTCGACACCAGCCGGTTCGTGCTCAAGCCGACCGAGGCCGGGCTCCAGCAGGCGATCGACACCGCGATGAAGGACGCGACCGAAGTCGTCCGCCGCCGCATCGACGAACTCGGCACCAAGGAGCCGACGATCGTCCGCCAGGGCGCGACGCGTATCGTCGTCCAGGTGCCGGGCCTGCAGAATCCGCAGGCGCTCAAGAACCTGCTCGGCAAGACCGCAAAGCTCGAATTCAAGCTGGTCGACGAGACCGCGAACCCCGCCGATCTCGTCAAGGGCATCGCCCCCGTCGGCAGCCAGGTCATTCCTTACCCCGGCAATCCGCAGGGCATTCCGTTCATCGCGGTCAAGCGATCGGTGATCATCTCGGGCGATCAGCTCGCCGATGCCCGCCAGGAGTTCGAGCCGCAGACCAACGCGCCGCAGGTGGCGATCACCTTCGACGCGGTCGGTGGACGACGTTTCGCCAAGGTCACGCAGGAAAACACGAACAAGCCGTTCGCGATCATCCTCGACAATTCGGTGATCTCCGCGCCCAACATCAACGAGCCGATCCTCGGTGGTCGCGCCTCGATCTCGGGCAATTTCACCACCGAATCGGCGAACGCACTCGCGATCTCGCTGCGATCGGGCAAGCTGCCGATCAATCTGAAGATCATCGCCGAGAGCACCGTCAGCCCCGATCTCGGCAAGGATTCGATCCGCGCCGGCGTGCTGGCCAGCATCGTCGCGGCGCTCGCGGTGATCGTGTTCATGTTCGTGACCTATGGCCGGTTCGGCCTCTATGCGAACCTCGCGGTGGTCATCAACATCCTCGTGATCGTCGCCGTCATGGCGATGCTCAACGCGACGCTGACGCTGCCCGGCATCGCCGGCTTCGTGCTGACGATCGGTACTGCGGTCGACGCCAACGTGCTGATCAACGAGCGTATTCGCGAGGAACGCCGCCGCGGGCGCAACATCGTCCAGGCGGTCGAGCTCGGCTATAAGGAGGCGTCACGCACGATCTTCGAGGCCAACGTCACGCACGCGATCACCGGCGTGATCATGCTCCTGCTGGGCTCCGGCCCGGTTAAGGGCTTTGCGGTCGTGCTGCTGATCGGCATCTGCACCAGCGTGTTCACCGCGGTGACCTTCACGCGGATGCTCGTGGCGCTCTGGCTGCGCAAGAACCGCCCCACCACGATCAATATTTGAGGCGGGAGACATCATCATGCGCCTGCTGAAACTCGTACCCGACAACACCAACCTGAAGTTCGTCTCGCTCCGCAAATGGGCGTTCGGGCTGACCATCCTCCTGTCGCTCGCCGCCGTCGGGCTGGTCTTCGCCAAGGGTCTGAACATGGGCGTCGACTTTGTCGGCGGCGTCCTGATCGAGGAGCGGTTCGCGACTCCGCCGTCGATCGACGCGGTCCGTACCGAGGTCGATCGTCTCGGCGTCGGCGAAGCCTCGATCCAGTCCTTCGCCGATCCGACCGTGCTGTCGATCCGTCTGCCGATCCCCGAAAGCACCGACGAGGGTGCGACCAACGCACTCGTCAAGAAGGTCGCCGACGATCTGGCGGTCAAGTTCCCCGGCGCGACCTTCTCGAAATACGACACGATCTCGGGCAAGGTTTCGGACGAGCTGATCAGCAAGGGGCTGCTCGCGGTCGGGCTGGCCATCCTCGGCATCGGCCTGTTCGCGGTGGTCCGCTTCGAATGGCAGTTCGGCGTGTCGACCGTCGTCGCGATCGTCCACGACCTGTTGATGACGCTCGGTTTCTTCGCGCTGACGCAGTTCGAATTCGACCTCAACATCGTCGCCGCGGTGCTGACGATCGTGTCCTATTCGATCAACGACAAGATCGTCATCGACGACCGTATCCGCGAGAATATGCGCCGCTATCGCAAGATGGACATGCGCGAGATCATCGATCTGTCGGTGAACGAGACGCTGCCGCGTACCGTCATGACCTCGGTCACGATCCTGCTCGCGCTGACCGCGATGCTGGTGCTCGGCGGGCACGTGCTGCGCGGCTTCACCGCGGCGATGATCCTCGGCATCGTCGTCGGCACCTATTCGTCGATCTACGTGTCGTCGTCGCTGCTCATCACGCTCGGCCTGCGCGCCGAGCCCGAGGGCCGCAAGGGCGACCGCGACGACGCCGAGCGCGTGGGCCCGAAGGCCGGCCGCTGATGCGCGGCGGGCCCGGCACGTGAGGACAAGCGCGTGAGAATGGACAAGGAAAAGACCGACGGACCGATGATCTCGGCGATCGGTCATGGCGGGTTCCGGGTCGACGACGGCTATTATACCGCGCTGCTGATCACCCCGTCGCGCGCCGACGGCTGGACGCCGCCGCCGTTCGAGGCACTGGGCGCGGACGATGTCGCCAGCGTCCTCGCGCTGTCGCCCAAGCCCGAATTCCTGCTGCTCGGCACCGGATCGCAGCTGCGCCAGCCCGCCGCCGCCTTCCGCCGCGCGGTCGAGGCGCAGGGCGTG
>NZ_JRVI01000225.1:0-2131 GCF_000783375.1 Sphingomonas sp. Ant20 | reverse complement strand
CTCGCCGCGCGCCGCCCGCCTCGCGCTGCGCTGGGCCGCCGCCTTCCCGCAAAACTATCGCAACCTCAGCAGCCCCGCCGAAGCGGCCGAGGACATCCAGCGGCTCGCCGCGCTCGACGGGCCGGGGTCGCGCGGGGTGCGCCTGATCTCCAGCGCGCCCGGCGAAGACCGCCAGCTCAAGATCTACAAGCTGGGCGGCGCGCTGCCGCTGTCCGATGCCGTGCCGGTGCTCGAGAATTTCGGTTTCCGCGTGATCGGCGAATTGCCGACCCGGCTGCAGGAGGACAGCGATCCCTTCGTGCACGACTTCGTGCTCGAGGCGAACGATGCGGTCGCGCAGGCCGACGCCGCGACGCTCGAGCGCGCGATCGCCGCGGTGCTCGAAGGCGCGGCGGAGAACGACGCGTTCAACCGGCTGATCGTCGAGGTCGGGATGAGCCCGCAGGCGGTCGTGCTGTTCCGCGCCTGGTTCCGCTATCTGCGCCAGGCGGGGCTGCCCTACGGCCTGACGACGGTGGTCGACGCGCTGCGCCGCGCGCCGAGAGTCGCGACCGCGCTGATCGCGCGCTTCGCCGCCGCGCATGATCCGGCCGATGCCGGGCATCCCGCCGATGCCGACGCGACGATCGAGGCCGGGCTCGACGCGGTGACCGCGATCGACGACGACCGCATCCTGCGCGCCTATCACAGCCTGGTCGGCGCGACGCTGCGCACCAACGCCTTCACGCCCGCCGCGGCCGAAGCGCTCGCGTTCAAGCTCGACAGCCACCTGATCCCCGGCCTCCCCGCGCCCGTGCCATGGCGCGAGATCTGGGTGTACAGCCCGCGGATCGAGGGCATCCATCTGCGCGCCGGCCCGGTCGCGCGCGGTGGCCTGCGCTGGTCCGACCGCCGCGACGATTTCCGCACCGAGATTCTCGGGCTGATGAAGGCGCAGCGCGTCAAGAACGCGGTGATCGTGCCGACCGGCGCGAAGGGCGGCTTTTATCCCAAACAGCTCCCCGCCCCGTCCAACCGCGACGCGTGGCTGGCGGAAGGGACCGAGAGCTACCGGATCTTCATCCGCACGCTGCTGTCGATCACCGACAACATCGTCGAGGGCAAGGTCGTCCATCCGGCGGGCGTCGCGATCCTCGACGGCGAGGATCCCTATTTCGTCGTCGCCGCGGACAAGGGCACCGCGACGTTCAGCGACGTCGCCAACGCGCTCGCGCTCGAGCGTGACTTCTGGCTGGGCGACGCGTTCGCGAGCGGCGGCTCGGTCGGCTATGATCACAAGGCTATGGGCATCACCGCCAAGGGCGCCTGGGTCTCGGTCCAGCGTCACTTCGCCGAGCGCGGCATCGACGTGCAGAGCGATTCGATCACCGTCGTCGGCTGCGGCGACATGTCGGGCGACGTGTTCGGCAACGGCATGCTGCTGTCGAAGTCGCTCAAGATCGTCGCGGCGTTCGACCATCGCCACATCTTCATCGATCCGAACCCCGATCCCGCCGCAAGCTGGGACGAGCGCGCGCGCATGTTCGCCCTCCCCCGGTCGAGCTGGGCGGATTACGACACCGCGCTGATCTCCGAAGGCGGCGGCGTCTATCCGCGCACCGCCAAGGTCATCCGTCTCTCGCCCGAGGCGCAGGCCGTGCTCGGCATCGCGGTCGACGAGATCGAACCCGGCGCGCTGATTTCCGCGATCCTCAAGGCGCCCGCCGACCTGCTCTGGTTCGGCGGCATCGGCACCTATGTGAAGGCGGCATCCGAGAACAACGTCCAGGTCGGCGATCCCGCCAACGACCGGCTGCGCGTCAATGCCGAGGATCTGCGCGTCACCGCGATCGGCGAAGGCGCCAATCTCGGCGTCACGCAGGCCGCGCGCATCGCGTTTTCCGAGCGTGGCGGGCGGATCAACACCGACTTCATCGACAATTCGGCGGGCGTCGACTGCTCGGATAACGAGGTCAACATCAAGATCGCGCTGAACCGCGAGATGATCGAGGGACGCCTGGGCTACGAGGATCGCAATGCGCTGCTCGCCAGCATGACCGACGACGTCGCGCATCTCGTGCTCGAGGACAACCGGCTCCAGACGCTCGCGCTGTCGATCGCCGAGGGCGCGGGCGCGGCTGGGGGGCCCCGG
>NZ_JRVI01000224.1:0-1407 GCF_000783375.1 Sphingomonas sp. Ant20 | reverse complement strand
TCGCAGGCACCGCGCTCGCCACCGCGCCGCTCTGGCCCCGCGGCGGCGGCGGCGACCGGACGGTCGTCGTCGGCGCGAAGAATTTCTCCGAGCAATATATCCTCGCGCGGCTGATCGGCGACCGGCTGACCCGCGCGGGCTACACCGTCACGTATCGCGACGGTCTGGGCTCCGCGCTCGTCTTCGGCGCGCTCTCAGGCGGCGATATCGACGTCTATGTCGACTATGCCGGCACGATCTGGGCCAACGAGATGAAGCGCAGCGACGTGCCCGAGCGCACCAAGATGGTCGCCGATATCGGCAATTGGGCGAAGAGCACGCACGGCGTCGGCCTGGTCGGCACGCTCGGGTTCGAGAATGCCTATGCCTTTGCGATGAAGGCGGACGTGGCGCGCCGCCAGCGCATCGCGAGCCTCGACGATCTGGTGAAGGCCGCACCAGGCCTGACGCTCGGCAGCGATCTCGAATTCCTCGAACGCCCCGAATGGGCGGCGGTGAAACGCGCCTATCCGCTCCGCTTCGCACGCACCACGCCGTACAGCCCGACCTTCATGTACCGCGCGTTGCAGAGCGGGAAGGCGGACGTCATCTCCGCCTTTTCCTCGGACGGCCGGATCGCCGCGGACAGGCTGACCGTGCTCACCGACCCGCGCCACGCGATCCCCGGCTATGACGCGATCCTGATGGTCGCCCCCGCCCGCGCGAACGACGCCCGCTTCACCGCCGCGCTCCGCCCGCTTATCGGCCGCATCCCGGTCGAGGCGATGCGCACCGCCAATTACCAGGTCGACCGCGACACCGACAAACAGACCCCCGAAGCCGCCGCCCGCTGGCTCGCGAGCAAGATCGGCCTCTAACCTCAAATCCGTCATCCTGACGAAAGTCAGGATGACGCGAGCCTCAGAAAAACAGCTTCCGCACGCTCAACCGCACCGTCCGCCCCAGCGGATCCAGATAATCCGGCTGATAGGTATTCGGCACCGCCCCGCTCGCATCCGTCACCCGCTGCCGCGTGTTGAACACATTGTCGACCGACAGCGTGACGCGCATCCCGCGCAGCCACGGCCGCGCCTTCACCCATTCGAGCCGCTGCCCCAGATCCGCGAACAGCCGCACGTTTGCGGTCGCCAACCCACCGAAATTGAGCGTCTCGGGCGCCGCCGCGGTCCCGCCATCGACGCGGGTGCCCGCCGCGTAATTCGCCGACAGCCGCGCGCCGAGGCCATTGTTGCTATACCCCGCCTGCGCCTCCAGGCTGTGCCGCGCCGACCCGCCATTATTGCCGATCGCATCGCCGTCGAGCAGGTTCAGGCTCGGCCCGCCCTCC
The DNA here is from genome assembly GCF_000783375.1 of Sphingomonas sp. Ant20. Classification (NCBI taxonomy): domain Bacteria; kingdom Pseudomonadati; phylum Pseudomonadota; class Alphaproteobacteria; order Sphingomonadales; family Sphingomonadaceae; genus Sphingomonas; species Sphingomonas sp. Ant20. The sequence continues at coordinate 80 of NZ_JRVI01000224.1, read as the reverse complement.
GCGACCAGCACGCGGTCGGTAAAGCGCCAGGTGTGATACAGCGCGAACTGCACACGCCCGCCGCCCTGCCCGCGCCCGCC
>NZ_JRVI01000223.1:0-7572 GCF_000783375.1 Sphingomonas sp. Ant20 | reverse complement strand
TCATCGACGGCGGCAGTCGCGCTGCTGTTCGTCTGGCCGGGCGTGCTGCCCTGGGCAGGGCTCAGCCTCGCCGCAGGCCTCGCCGTGGCGAGCGTTGCGCCCCTCTGGAAGCGCAATCTCCGGCGCACGCCGATGTTCACCTATGGCATGGTCCTCGCGCATCTTGGCATCGCGGTCAGCCTGGCAGGCATGGCGTCGGACAGCGCGTTCACCAGGGAAACGCTGGTCGCGGTGCGCGCAGGCCAATCGGCGCGTGTGGGGCCTTATAGCGTCACGCTCGACGGGATCTCGCCGGTGATCGGCGAGAACTGGTCCGCGCTCGAGGCGCAGCTGACCGCGACGCGCGGCGATGACAGCACGCGGCTCCACCCGCAGCTTCGCTTCTTCGCCAATCCGCCGACCAGCACGAACGAATCGGCGATCCTGACCGCGCTCGACGGCCAGCTCTATACCGTGCTCGGCCAGCCCGACGGGCAGGGGCGGTGGCAGCTGCGGCTGTGGTGGAAGCCGTTCGTGACGCTGATCTGGTTCGGCGGCGTGCTGATCGCGCTGGGCGGCGCGCTGTCGCTGGTCGGGCGGCTGCGTCGCGAACGGCGCAGCGCAGTCCGGGCGGCCTGGGCATGAAGCGGTTCGCGCTCTGGGCGCCGCTGGCGATCTTCGCCTTGCTGTTCGCGGTGGTGGCGAGCGGGCTGTTCCGGCCGGCGGACAAGGTCGTGCGCTCGGCGATGGTCGGCAAGCCGCTGCCCGATTTCGCGCTGCCCGCGATGGTGCCGGGCAAGCCGGGGCTGACCAGCGCCTCGTTCAAGGGCGGTCAGCCGCGGCTGCTCAACGTGTTCGCCAGCTGGTGCGTGCCCTGCATCGCCGAGGCGCCACACCTGATGCGGCTGAAGACGATGGGCATCCCGATCGACGCGATCGCGATCCGCGACACGACGCCCGCGATCGCCGGCTTCCTGCGCCGCAACGGCGATCCCTATGCGCGGATCGGCAGCGACACCGCGAGCCGGGTCCAGCTCGCGCTCGGCTCGTCGGGCGTGCCCGAAACCTTCGTGGTCGACGGCCGCGGGATCGTCGTCAAGCAGATCATCGGCGACATCCGCGAGGACAATATCGGCGAGATCGTCCAGGCCGTCAGGGAAGCCCGATGAGCGGGCGGTCAAGCCTTGCGCTGGCGGCAGGCGCGACGGTCGCGGCGCTGCTGTTCTGCACCGCGCCCGCCGCCGCGCAGCCCGTCACGCCGCCCGCGCATTACGCCAATGTCCAGCTCGCCGACCCTGCCAAGGAAGCCTCCGCCAAGGCGCTGATGGAGACGCTGCGCTGCCTCGTCTGCCAGGGCCAGTCGATCGCCGACAGCGATGCCGAGATGGCCGCCGACATGCGCGCGCTGGTCCGCGAACGGATCGCGCGCGGCGAGACGCCCGCTTCGGTCCGTGACTGGCTGGTGTCGCGCTATGGCGACTATGTGACCTATGACCCGCCGCTGTCGGGGCTGACCTGGCCGCTGTGGCTGGCGCCGATCGCGCTGCTGGCGATCGGCCTGTGGATCGCGCGGTCGAGTTTCCGCCGGAGGACGCGCTGATGGGCTGGCTCTGGCTCGGGATCATCGCGGTCGGGGCGTTCGCGCTGCTGGCGGTGCTGAGGGTCGACCGGCTGCTCTGGTCGATGGTCGCCGCCGCGCTGATGCTCGGCGCGGCGGGCTATGCGCTGCAGGGCGAGCCTGAGCTTGCCGGGCATCCGGTCGTCACGGGCACGACGATCACGCCCGATGACGGGTCGATGATCGAGCTGCGCGACAAGATGCTCGAACGCTATACCGGTGCCGCCGCCTATCTGGTCGCGGCGGATGCGATGACGCGGATCGGCGAGCGCCGCGCCGCGGTGAAGGTCCTGCTCGGCGGGATCCGCGTCGCGCCGAAAAGCCTCGTCCTGTGGACCGGGCTTGCCAATGCGCTGGCCGCGCATGACGGCGATCAGGTCTCGCCGCCGGCGCTGTTCGCGTTCCAGCAGGCGATGCGGATCGCACCGCGCCACCCGGCGCCGCCCTTCTTCCTCGGCCTCGCCTATGTCCGGTCGGGCAATTTCGCGGCGGGACGACCCTATTGGGCCCGCGCGCTCGCGCTGACCCCGAAAAGCGTGTCCTATCACGACGAGATCGCGGTCCGCCTCGCGCTGCTCGATCAGGTCATGGCCGCACAGGACGCCCCACCGGCGAGCTGATCACTGACGCAAAACGGGACCCGGATCGTCCGGCGCGATGCCGGGGATCCTGGGTCCCGTTCCGTGCCGCAAAAGGGCTTACTGGCCGCGGCCGGTCTTGCCCTGGAGCTCGTCGATCTTGAGCGAGGCATCGGCCTTCGACAGCGATTCGTCGAATTCCTCATGCGCCTCTTCGGACAGCGTCTTCAGATAGCTGGCCTGTGCGCCGGTCATCTTCTCGTCGCCGGTCGTCCAGTCGTGCGGATCCTTCTCGGCGTTCGAAAAGGGCTCGGACTTGGGGTTCGGTGTGTCGGACATGCGTGAAATTCCTTCCGCCTGTCCAACCCCCGTGTTCCGCATCCGTTCCCGCTTAATTCGACCAAGCTTCGTAAGGTAAACCCAGATCATCCGCGACCGCCTTGTACGCGATCTTGCCCTTGTAGACGTTGAGCCCGTTGGCGAGATGCGGGTCAGCCTTCATCGCGGCCTCCGCACCCAGATTGGCGAGCTTCAGTGCGAACGGCAGCGTCGCGTTGTTCAGCGCGAAGGCCGAGGTGCGCGCGACCGCGCCGGGCATGTTGGCGACGCAGTAATGGATCACGCCGTCGACCTCGAACACCGGATCCTCATGCGTCGTCGCATGGCTCGTCTCGAAGCAGCCGCCCTGGTCGATCGCGATGTCGACCAGCACCGAACCGCGCTTCATCGTTTTCAGCATCTCGCGCGTGACGAGCTTGGGGGCTGCCGCGCCCGGCACGAGCACCGCGCCGATGACGAGATGCGCATTCTTCACCGCCGCCGCGATCGCGGCCTTCGAGGCATAGGCGGTCTTGATCTGGCTCGAGAAGAACATGTCGAGCTCGGCAAGGCGATCGTTCGAAATGTCGTAGATCGTCACGTCGGCGCGCATGCCGACCGCCATCTGCGCGGCGTTGACGCCTGACACGCCGCCGCCGAGGATCGCGACCTTGGCAGGCGCGACACCGGGGACGCCGCCGAGCAGGACGCCGCGACCGCCCTGTTCCTTCTCGAGATAATGCGCGCCGACCTGCACGGACATGCGGCCCGCGACCTCGGACATCGGCTTCAGCAGCGGCAGGCCGCGGCGATGGTCGGTGACGGTTTCGTACGCGATGCAGGTCGCGCCCGACTTCATCAGCCCCTCGGCCTGCGGCTTGTCCGCGGCGAGGTGGAGATAGGTGAAGAGCAGGTGGCGCGGTTCGAGCATCGCGATCTCGACCGGCTGCGGCTCCTTGACCTTCACGATCATGTCGGCGGCGGCGAACACCGCGGCGGCGGTCGGCAGGATCGTCGCGCCCGCGTCGACATAATCCTGGTCCTCGAAGTCGATGCCCGACCCGGCCTGGGTCTCGACGACGACCTCATGGCCCGCGGCGACCAGCTCGGCGACCGACGGCGGGGTCAGGCCGACGCGATATTCGTGATTCTTGATTTCCTTGGGAACACCGACGCGCATCATTTCCACTCCATTATCTTTGACCGCAGTGTAGCGCGCATCGACCGGGAAGGGTTCGCAAAGCCGTCCCGCTGCCTTATCGGATTTGGGAAAATATTGCATCGACGAACGACAAAGCGGGAAATTTGTGAGTATCACGATCGAGCGCAGGATCCTGGACCTGCTGGCCGCCAATTCCGACCTGACCAGTGCCGAGCTGGGCGAGGCGGTAGGCCTGTCGCCGAGCGCGGCGCACCGCCGCGTTTCGCAGCTGCGCGAGAGCGGCGCGATCACCGGCTACCGCGCGGTCCTGTCGCGCGCGGCCCGCGGCGATCCGAGCATCGTCCTAGTCAACGTCACGCTCCGCGACCAGCGCAAGGAGACGATGGCGGCATTCGAGGCGGAGATCGTGCGATGCCCGCAGGTCGTGCAATGCTTCCTGATGAGCGGCGAGGCGGATTACATGCTGCATGTCGAGCTCCGCCGCGGCGAGACGTTCGAGAGGATCCACCGCGAGACGCTGTCGCAACTGCCCGGCGTCACGCGGCTGGCGTCGCATTTCGTGATTCGCGAAGTCGTCACGCGCTGACGTTTTCCTGCGTATGCAGGACTCCAGGGCCAAGCACGGCAATGCCCGTTACCGATAGCGTCCTGCCTCAAACAGGCGAAGCGGCATGATCAGCCCCGGTTAATCCACGTTGCCGGCGGTCCCGTTGCCGCTCTCCAACCCCCATGCTAAATGCGCCAGCTTGGGGCACAGGGTGAAATCGGAATTTCGATGATGATTGCTGCACTTCCGGGTCGATTCACCGTCCAGTGAGCGTCGATCCCACAGCCGCGGCCTCGACCGTGCCCCCCGCCGGTCTCGATCCGGATACCGGCCACCATCATGCGGACGGCATGCTGAAACTCGCCTTTGGCGCGATCGGCATCGTCTTCGGCGATATCGGCACGAGCCCGCTCTACGCATTCCGCGAGACCTTTGCGGGGCACCACAAGCTCGCGCTCGATTCGGCGCACATCATGGGCGTCATCAGCCTGATGTTCTGGTCGATGATGATCGTCGTGACGGTGAAATACGTCATCATCATCATGCGCGCGGACAACAAGGGCGAGGGCGGCAGTCTCGCGCTGCTCGCGCTCGTCTCCGGCAAGACCAAGACGCGGCGCTGGAGCAAGGGGATCATCCTGCTCGGCGTCTTCGCGACCGCGCTGTTCTACGGCGACAGCATGATCACGCCGGCAGTCTCGGTGCTGTCCGCGGTCGAGGGGCTCGCGGTCGCCGCGCCGAGCTTTGCCGGGCTCGTCCTGCCGATCGTGATCGCGATCCTGATCGCGCTGTTCTGGGTCCAGAAGAGCGGCACCGCGCGAATCGGCATGGTGTTCGGGCCGATCATGCTGGTGTATTTCAGCGTCATCGCGGTGCTCGGCATCCTCAGCATCATCCAGACGCCGGGCGTGCTCTGGGCCTTTTCCCCGCATTATGCGGTCGAGTTCTTCCTGATCGATCCGACCCGCGCCTTCCTCGCGCTCGGCTCGGTGGTGCTCGCGGTCACCGGCGCGGAGGCGCTCTATGCGGACATGGGGCATTTCGGCCGCCGGCCGATCGGCATCTCCTGGCTGTTCTTCGTCCTGCCCGCGCTGATCCTCAATTACATGGGGCAGGGCGCGCTGCTGTTCCGCGACGGCCAGGCGGCGCTGGTCAGCCCGTTCTACAATCTCGCGCCCGAAAGCCTCCAGCTGCCGCTCGTCCTCCTCGCGACGATGGCCGCGGTGATCGCGTCGCAGGCGGTGATCTCGGGCGCGTTCTCGGTCACGCAGCAGGCGATCCAGCTCGGCTTCATCCCGCGGCTGCGGATCGAGCATACCAGTGCCGCGACCGCGGGCCAGATCTACATCCCGCTGGTCAACGGTGCGCTGATGGTGATGGTGATCCTGCTGGTGCTGTTCTTCCGCACCTCGTCGAACCTGACCAGCGCCTATGGCATCGCGGTGACGGGGGCGATGCTGATCGACACCTGCCTGCTCGGCGTGGTGCTGTTCCGGCTGTGGAACTGGCCGAAGATCGCCGCGATCCCGTTGCTCGCGATCTTCTTCCTTGTCGACGGCGCCTATCTGGCGGCGAACCTGACCAAGGTGCCCGATGGCGGCTGGTTCCCGCTGCTGATCGGCCTCATCATCTTCACCTTCCTGACGACCTGGTCGAAGGGGCGGCAGCTGATGATCGACCGGATGCGCGAGGCGGCGATGCCGATCAAGGTGTTCATCGGCTCGGCGGCGAACTCCGCGTCGCGCGTGCCAGGGACCGCGGTGTTCATGACCTCGACCTCCGACGGCGTGCCGCACGCGCTGCTCCACAACCTCAAGCACAACAAGGTGCTGCACGAGCGCGTCATCCTTTTGACCGTCAAGATCGTCGGCCAGCCCTATTGGCCCGCGCACGACCGTGCGGTGCGCGACGAGCTTGGCGACGGCTTCCACCGTCTGATCCTGCGCTATGGCTTCATGGAGGATGCCGACGTCCCCGCCGCGCTGCGCCAGGTGCACAGCTGTGGCGCGGACTTCAAGATGATGGACACGAGCTTCTTCCTCTCGCGGCAGACGCTGCTCGCCTCGGACAAGCCGGGGATGATGCTCTGGCGCGAAAAGCTGTTCGCATGGATGCTGCGCAACGCCGAAAGCGCGATGGAATTCTTCCGCCTGCCGACCAACCGCGTCGTCGAGCTCGGCAGCCAGATCGAGATTTGATCTCAGTCGGTCGGCACCCCGCACCTCCCCGGCGAAGGCCGGGGCCCAGTTGGGAAACGTCGATGGCGGACGTCACACGAAGTTACATCAACCTTTCCAACTGGACCCCGGCCTGCGCCGGGGAGGTATCTGCATGATGGCAAGCACGACCGAAGTCGCCCCGATCATCGTCACCGCGCTGTTCGGCCGCCAGGACACCGCGTTCTTCGACGCGATGCGGCGCGAGCATTTCCCGCCCGAGCGCAACCAGCTCGATTCGCACCTGACGCTGTTCCACCACCTGCCGCCCTCCGGGCTCGACGAGCTGAAGCACCGGCTGAACCAGGAAAGGCGCGGGCTGCCGGCGCCGCGGGCGCGGATCGGCGGGCTGATGTCGCTGGGGCGTGGTGTCGCCTACCGGATCGAATCGCCCGAACTGGTCGGGATCCGCGTGCGGCTGGCCGATGCGTTTACGGGAATGCTGACGCCGCAGGACGCGGGCGGCTGGCGTCCGCACGTCACGATCCAGAACAAGGTCAACCCGTCGGTCGCCAAGCTGCTGCTCGGCAATCTGCAGCGCGACTTCGCGGCACGGGACGTCGAAATCGCCGGGCTCGGCGCCTGGTGGTATCGCGGCGGCCCCTGGGAAGCGATTTCGCGTCACATGTTTGCTTGACCGCCTCGAATCCGCTTCCTATAGGCCGCGCCTCGCAGGGAAGAATGCTTCCCCGCAGACGGTACGGCGAAGTAGCTCAGTTGGTTAGAGCACGGGAATCATAATCCTGGGGTCGGGGGTTCAAGTCCCTCCTTCGCTACCATTTTCAAACACACCGAACGGGTCGTTGACGACCAGGATCGCGTCGCTGCGGGCGAGCGCCAGCAGCGTCAGGCCGTGCGTGCGCGCGTGATCGATCGCCAGACTCGTCGGCGCGGAGATCCCCACCAGCATCGCCACGCCCGCGACCAGCGCCTTGTCGACCATCTCGAAGCTGATCCGCGAGGTGACGAGGATGAAGGCGGGCGGCTCGGTCGACCGGATCGCCAGCCCGCCGACGAGCTTGTCGAGCGCATTGTGGCGCCCGACATCCTCATAGGCGGCCAGCACGGCTCCCGACCGGTCGCAGGCGGCGGCGGCATGGATCGCCCCCGTCGCGGCGTTGAGCGGCTGGTGCGCGCGCAGCCCGCAGCGCGGC
>NZ_JRVI01000222.1:0-2002 GCF_000783375.1 Sphingomonas sp. Ant20 | reverse complement strand
GCGGCGGCGGCGAGCAGCAGGCGCTTGTCGCTGCGCGCGCGTCGGCGGCGACGGTGAAGCGGAAGCCGTCGAGCCGGCCGATCGGATGATCCTCGACCATCACCTCGCCCTCCGGACCGATCACGACGGGGAGCGACGCGGCGTCCGCACCGATCTGGCGCATCAGCGCGGTCGTGCGCTTGTCGACGAAGCGCTGCGTCAGGCTGGCATGGAGCGCGTCGGACAGGCGCTCCTCGAGCGCGGCGGTGCGCGCGGCCCAGTGCGCGGGCTCGGCGAGCCAGTCGGCCCGCTGCGCGATATAGGCCCAGATCCGCGTCGCCGCGATCCGGCCCGCGATCACCGGCACGTCGCCCGCGACGGTGTCGAGCCGCGCGATCTCGTCGGCGAACCATTGGTGCGGGATATGCCCCCGCCCCTCGCTGAGATGCCCGAACACGCGCGAGACAAAGCGCGCATGCGGGTCGAGCCCGACCTTGCGGAAATCGGGGATGCCGCACGCCGCCCAGAGCCGTGCGACCATCTTCGGGTGCCGCGTCCGTTCGCGCACCCAGCCCTCCTCGGCGAGCCGCTTGAGCACGCCGAGGTCGAGCGCCTGGGGTGCGGCGCGCAGGACGCCCGCGGGCGGACGCGCCTCGAGGCTCGCGACGAGCGCGTCGATGCTGGCGAAATCGGGTTCGCCCTGACGCCAGTAGAGATTTTCGAGTCGGGGAAAGCGGTGCTCCTCGATCGCGAGCACCTCTTCGGGAAGGAACGCGCCCGGCCCGTCGTCGGACAGCGCGCCGAACGTGCCGTCGCGCTGGTGTCGCCCGGCGCGGCCCGCGATCTGCGCCATCTCGGCGACGGTCAGGCGACGCTGGCGCTTGCCGTCGAACTTGTTGAGGCTGGCGAACGCGACATGCGCGACGTCCATGTTGAGCCCCATGCCGATCGCGTCGGTGGCGACGAGATAATCGACCTCGCCCGCCTGGAACATCGCGACCTGCGCGTTGCGGGTCCGGGGTGACAGCGCGCCCATCACCACCGCGGCGCCACCGCGCAGCCGGCGGAGCATCTCGGCGACCGCATAGACCTCCTCGGCCGAGAAGGCGACGATCGCGGAGCGCTTGGGCAGGCGGCTGATCTTCTTGGCGCCCGCATAGGTGAGCGTCGAGAAACGCGGGCGGTTGACGATCTCCGCCCCGGGCACGAGCGCCTTGATCATCGGTCGCAGCGCCTCGGAGCCTAGGATCATCGTCTCCTCGCGTCCGCGGGCACGCAGCAGCCGGTCGGTGAAGACATGGCCGCGTTCGGGATCGGCGCCCAGCTGCGCCTCGTCCAGCCCGACGAACGCGACGTCGCGGTCGGGCATGGATTCGGCGGTGCAGAGCAGCCAGCGCGCATCGGGCGGCATGATCTTTTCCTCGCCGGTGACCAGCGCGACGCGGTTCGCGCCCTTGATCGCGACGACGCGGTCATAGACCTCGCGCGCCAGCAGCCGCAGCGGGAAGCCGATCATGCCGCTGGAATGCGCGCACATCCGCTCGATCGCGAGGTGCGTCTTGCCTGTGTTGGTCGGCCCCAGGACCGCGGTCACGCCGCCGGACACATCGTCACTCATAGCCCAGAACATCGGGCGTAAGGTCGCGCGGCGCAATGACCGGCAGGACAAGTTCGCCGTATTCCGCGCACGGGTTTCCGTCCGCCCCCGCCGCACCACGCCTCGTCGCCACGCGTGGCGGGCGTGCGGCGGGTTAATTTGACTTTAGGACCCTTGCTGCACAGGACTCCGACCCGCGCCGGGGGGAACGGCGAGCCTGGCCGGAAATGTGCGCCAGGAATTTGGGCCACGAGGTGCGCGACGTGTATCTAGGGACGGAGCAGGAGCTGGGGCTGGCGGGCGGCATCGCGCCCGGGGGTTCGGGCGCGCCGCCGCCACCGGTTCCGGCGCCCTTCCCCGGGGCATCACGCGGTTGCACAACGCCGCGACGCGGATCGACTGGGTGCCCGATCTGGGCAGCGCGAT
>NZ_JRVI01000221.1:0-7812 GCF_000783375.1 Sphingomonas sp. Ant20 | reverse complement strand
CGCAGAGGGCGGCGGCGCGGGATCGGGGCCGACCGCATCGGTGGTCGCGGTCGAGGGATCGAACGCGGTCGCGCTGCGCGGTGATCCGACCACGGTCGCGCGACTGGCGCAGGTCGCCGCCGACCTCGACCAGAAGGCGCGCAACGGCACCGAGATCAAGGTCGTGTTCCTTGAAAACGCCGATGCCGAGCAATTGCTGCCGGTGCTGCAGGAACTGGTCGGCCAGACCCCGACCCAGCCGAGCAGCCAGCCGCTGTCGCGCTCCAATTTCGGCGCGAACAGCAGCAGTGGCAGCAATGGCGGCGGATCGGGCTTTGGCGGGACGCAGCAGGCGCAGGTCAGCCAGCCGGTCCAGGCGAGCGGCGGATCATCGGGATCGGGCTCTGGCCAGCCCGCGATCACCGCCGCGGGGGGCCGCACCGCCGCGGTCATCACGCGCTTCATCGGCGCGAACGCGATCGTCATCGCCGCGCCCGCCGAGATCCAGCGTCAGCTCGCCGAGGTGGTCCGCCAGCTCGATACGCGCCGCGAACAGGTGCTGGTCGAGGCGATCGTGGCCGAGGTCTCGGACACGACCGCGCGGACGCTGGGTGCGCAGTTCATCGTCGGCGATCCCAGCGGTGGTGCGTTCGGCGCGTCGACCTTCTCCAATTCCGCGCCGAACATCCTGCAGATCGCAGGCGCGATCGGCGCGACGCAACTCAACACCTCGACCACGACGACGACGAACACCGACGGCAGCACGACGGTGACGAAGAACACCAGCAGCGCCGCCGACACGCTCCAGCAATCGGCGATCAGCTCGATCCTCGCTGCGACCGGCGGGTTCGGTGGCTTTGGCGGCAAGATCGGCAGCACCTTTTTCGGCGCGATCATCAACGCGGTGAAGAGCGACACGACGTCCAACCTGCTCCAGGTCCCGCACCTCGTCACGCTCGACAATCAGGAGGCGCACAGCCTGGTCGGGCAGGAGATTCCGATCACCACGGGCCAGGCGCTGTCGAACAATTTCGACAACGCGTTCCGCACCACGCAGCGCCAGAATGTCGGCATCGAGCTGACCGTGCGGCCGCAGGTGAATTCGAGCGGGACGGTGAAGCTCAACCTGCGGCTCGAGGTCAGTTCGATCGCCGGGCCGGTGTCGAGCGACAATAGCGACCTGATCCTCAACAAGCGCGAGGTCGAGACGGTGCGGACCGTCGACGACGGGCAGATCGCGGTGATCAGCGGCCTGCTCGACGACAACGAGCGCCGGACGATCGAGAAGATCCCGCTGCTCGGCGACCTGCCGGTGCTCGGGCACCTGTTCACCTCGAAGGCGAAGCAGCGGTCGAAGACCAATCTGATGATCTTCATCCGGCCGACGATTCTGCGCACCGCGGGCGACAGCCGGCGGATCACCGAACAGCGTTACGGCTATCTGCGGTTGCAGCAGGGGCTCGCCGAGCCCGAGCGCGAGCCGTCGATCGATCAGCTGGTGCGCGATTACATGGGCGCGGCGCCGCCGATCCCGTCCGCGCCGATCCCCGGCAGCATCGAGGATCCGCGGATCGCGGTACCGGTGCGCAGCACGAGCACGGTCTTCCGGCCGGTGAAGAAATGATCATCCGCGAGGGGCATGAACTGGGCGCCCTTAGCCCCTCCCCTTCAGGGGAGGGGTTGGGGGTGGGGCCTGTCCCAGCAATCGCGGCGCTTGTGGCATCCGCCCCACCCCAACCCCTCCCCTGAAGGGGAGGGGGCTTGTGGTCGCGCTCCCCCAGATCACCATCCCCTATGCCTTCGCACGCAAGTTCGGGGTCGTCGTCGACCACACCGACCCCGATTCGCCGCTCACGATCGCGATGCGCGCAGGTGCGGACCCCAAGGTGCTGCTCGAACTGCGCCGCTATCTCGGCCGGCCGTTCGCGATCGGCACGGTCGAGGCGCCCGCGTTCGACCGGCTGCTGTCCAACGTCTATGCGATGGACGGCCAGGCCAACGCGCTCGCCGCGGTCGGGATGGGCGACGAGCTCGATCTGCTCGCCGGCGACATGCCGACTGCGGAGGATCTGCTCGACACCGCCGACGATGCGCCCGCGATCCGGCTGATCAACGGGATCATCGCCGACGCCGCACGCAACGGCGTGTCTGACATCCATATCGAGCCGTACGAGACCGGGCTCGTCGTACGGATGCGCATCGACGGCGTGCTGCGCGAGACGTTGCGCATGCCGCCCAACGTCGCGCCGGTCGTCGTCAGCCGGATCAAGGTGATGGCGCGGCTCGACATCGCCGAGCGGCGCGTGCCGCAGGATGGGCGCATGGGGCTGACGCTGGGCGGCAAGCTCCTCGACGTCCGCGTCTCGACGCTGCCGAGCCGGGCGGGCGAACGCGTCGTGCTGCGTATCCTCGACAAGGAAAACGCCGGCATCGACCTCGAGGCGCTGGGCCTGCCGCCCGCTCTGTTCGCGCTGCTCAACGAGGCGCTGAGCGAGCCGAACGGGATCATCCTCGTCACCGGGCCGACCGGCTCGGGCAAGACCACGTCGCTTTATGCCGCGCTGCGCCTGCTCAACGACGGCAGCCGCAACATCCTGACGGTCGAGGATCCGGTCGAGTACGCGGTCGATGGCGTCGGCCAGACCCAGGTCAACCCGAAGGTCGGGCTGACCTTTGCGGCGGGGCTGCGCGCGATCCTGCGTCAGGATCCCGACGTGGTGATGGTCGGCGAAATCCGCGACCGCGAGACCGCCGAGATCGCGGTGCAGGCGTCGCTGACCGGGCATCTCGTGCTGTCGACCGTCCATACCAACGACGCGATCGGCGCGATCACGCGAATGCGCGACATGAAGGTCGAAAGCTTCCTGCTCGCCTCGACGCTCCGCGCGGTGATCGCGCAGCGGTTGGTGCGGCGGCTGTGCCCGACCTGTCGCAAGGCGGTGCCCGCGTCGGATACCGTCGCGCCGTTGCTCGGCATTACGCCGGACGCGGTGGTCTACGTCGCGCAAGGGTGCGACGACTGCAACCAGACGGGCTACAAGGGCCGGATCGGCGTGTTCGAGGCGGTCCGCATCGACGACACGATCCGTCGGCTGATCAACACCGACGGCGCCGAATCCGACATCACCGCGCATGCCTTTGCCAAGTCGCCGAACCTGGCGCAGTCGGCGCGCGAGCTGGTGCTGTCGGGACAGACCACGGCGGAGGAAGCGGTCCGCGTCTCGCGCCGCGACACGACCGAAGTCGTCGAGGTGGCGGCGGCATGACGCCCCTCTGGCCTTCCGTTCGTTTCGAGCGCAGTCGAGAAACGCCTGTCCGCGCGCGCGGCAACGGTTTCTCGACTTCGCTCGAAACGAACGGAAGCGTTAAGCAACCGGGCAACCCGCATGGCTGATTTCGACTATGTCGCGATCGACACCAAGGGCGCCGAGCGCCGCGGCCATATCGCCGCGGCGGACATCGACCTCGCGCGCGCAACGCTCGACGCGCGCAAATTCTACGTCGTCAAGATCAGCCCGGGCGCGCCGCCGCAGGCGACCAAGGGACGGCCGCTGTTCGGGTTGCAGCTCGGCAAGCCCAAGATGTCGGGCAAGAATCTGACGCTGTTCACGCGCCAGCTCGCCACGCTCAACCGCGTGTCGCCGCTCGAGGAATCGCTGCGCACGATCACGCGCCAGACCGAACAGGACAGCGTCCGCGCGATCGTCCAGCACGTCCATGCGGGCGTCGTCGAGGGCCGGCGGCTGGCGGATGCGATGGCGCGCGAGCCCAAGAGTTTTCCGCCGCTCTACCGCGCGATGGTCGCGGCCGGCGAGAGTTCGGGGTCGCTGCCGACGATCCTCGACCGGCTCGCGGCTTTGCTCGAACGCCAGGCGGAGATCCGCGGCAAGCTGATCACCGCGCTCGCCTATCCCTCGATCCTCGCGCTTGTCGCGATGGGGGTGGTCACCGCGCTGATGATGTTCGTCGTGCCGCAGGTGGTCGAACAGTTCGACACGGTCGGGCAGGAGCTGCCGCTGCTGACGCGGATGGTGATGGCGTTTTCGGCGTTCCTCGTCGGATACTGGTGGGTGATCGCGCTGGTCCTGCTGCTGTCGGGGCTGATCCTGTGGCGCGCGCTGAAGGATCCGGGCTTCCGGCTCGCCTTCGACAGCTGGCTGCTCAGGATCCCGATGCTCGGGCGACTGCTGCGCGATCTGCATGCGGCGCGGATGGCGCGGACGCTGGGGACGATGGTCGCGAGCCGCTTGCCGCTGCTCGACGGGCTCAACCTGACCGCGAGCACGATCCACAACCGTCGGCTGCGGCTCGCGTCGGACCAGATCGTCGACGCGATCCGCGGCGGCGGCAGCCTGTCCGCGGCGATGCGGCGCGCGGGCGTGTTCCCGCCGCTGCTGACCTATCTCGCCGCGTCGGGCGAGGCGGCGGGGCGGCTCGACGAGATGCTCGAACGCGCCGCCGACTATCTCGAACGCGAATTCGACCGCTTCACCGCCACCGCTCTGTCGCTGCTCGAACCGCTGATCATCGTCGTGATGGGCGGCATCGTCGCGACGATCGTGCTATCCATCCTGCTCCCGATCCTCCAGCTCAATACGCTGGCAGGCCAATGAGGTTTTGTATGCGTCCGGAAGAGAAGAAGAAGCGCCGCGAGGCCGGTTTCACGCTCGTCGAGCTGATGGTGGTCATCGTCATCATCGGCCTGCTCGCAACGATCGTCGCGCTCAACGTGCTGCCCTCGGGCGATACCGCGCGGATCCAGAAGGCAAAGGCCGACATCGCGCAGATCGAGGGCGGGCTGGAGCTCTACAAGCTGCAGAACATGACCTTCCCCAACACGTCGCAGGGGCTGAACGCGCTGGTCACCGCACCCGCCGGGCTGACCGATCCGTCGCGCTACCAGCGCGGTGGCTATCTCAAGAAGCTGCCGAACGATCCCTGGGGTCGCCCGTATCTCTATGCCTCGCCCGGCACGCATGGCGAGGCCGACGCTGGACCTTCGGCGCGATGGCAAGGAAGGCGGCGAGGGGATCGATGCCGATATTGGCAGCTGGCAGTAGGTCCCGGCTTAACGCCGAACACGGCTTCACGCTGGTCGAGCTGATGGTCGTGGTGACGATCATAGGGCTCGCATCGGCGGTGGCGGTCTTTGTGATGCCCGATCCGCGCGGACGCGTGTTCGACGAGGCGACGCGGTTCGCGGCGCGGACGCGTGCGGCGCATGATTCGGCGATCGTCGAGGCACGCCCGGTCAGTGTCTGGATTACCGGCGGCGGCTATGGCTTCGACCAGCGGCTCGCGGGCGGCTGGACGCCGATCAGCGAGAAACCGATGCGCGTCGAACGGTGGAACGACGGCACGCGCGCGGTGATCGGCGACATGAGCGGCCGCGTCCGCGTGACCTTCGACCCGACCGGGCTGGTCGACCGGCCCGCCGTCGTGACGCTCAGCCGCGGCGGGGCGAACGCGACCGTGACGATCGACGCCGATGGCACCGTGCGCGCCGATGCGCGCTGAATTGCCCCGCGCATCGATGCCTGCTGAAACCGATCGCGGGTTCACGCTCATCGAGATCATGGTCGCGCTCGCGGTGTTCAGCCTGGCGGCGATGGCGCTCGTCCGGCTGGAGAGCGCGACGATCCGCGGCGCGTCGATCCTCGACGACACGCTGGTCGCGCAGATGGTCGCGCGCAACGTCGCGATCGACGCAGTGACGCAGGCGCAGCCGCCGACCGCCGGAACCGTCACCGGCGCCGAGACCAATGGCGGGCGCCGCTGGGCCTGGACGCGGTCGGTGCGCGCGATGGGCGGCTCGTCCGTCTTGCGGATCGACGTGGCGGTCGCGGATCGCGGCGGCGCCGTGCTCGGTCGCCTCACGATGATCCGCCCCGCTCCGCGCCAGAGCGCGACGACGGTGACGACGTCATGACCGGGCGGTGCACGGTGCGCTCCGCCGAACACGGCTTCACCCCCGTGAGGCGTTCCGCCGAACACGGCTTCACCCCCGTGAGGCGCTCCGCCGAACACGGCTTCACGCTGGTCGAGGTGATGGTCTCGCTGCTGATCTTCGGCATGATCGCGGCGGCGGGGGTGGCGATCCTGTCGTTCAGCGTGAAGGCGCAGAGTGCGACGGGGACGAAGCTCGACGATCTCGGCGCGCTGACGCGGACGATGTCGATCCTGTCCGCCGATCTCGGCCAGGCGGCGCTGCGGGGCACGCGCGACGAATCCGGCGCGCCCTTGCCCGCGTTCGTCGGCGAGAGCGGGTCGGACGTCGCGCCGATGCTCCGCCTCGTCCGCGGTGGCTGGACCAATATCGACGGTGCAGCCCGGTCGAGCACGCAGAAGGTCGCGTACCGGGTCGCGGACGGCGCGCTACAGCGGATCGCCTATCCGATGGTCGACGGCGCGCCGCCGCTGCCGCCCGCCGTGCTGCTGCCCAATGTCCGCCAGGTCCGGCTGCGCTACCGGCTCGGCGGCGCGTGGAGCGACCGCTGGGACGGCGTGCAGGGCGTGCCCTTGCCCGAGGCGATGGAGTTGAGCGTCCAGCGCACCGACGGCCTGGTCTATCGCCAGCTGTTCCTCGTCGGATCGGGCTATGCGCCGCCCGCGCGGGAGGTCCAGAATGAAGCCCCCTGAGCACGAACGCGGCGCCGCGCTGCTGACCGTCCTCATGCTCGTCGCGATCGTCGCGGTGATGGCGGGGGCGGCGCTCGAGAAGCTGCGGTTGTCGACGCGGCTGGCGGGCAATGCCGCGGCGGGGGAGCAGGCGCGCGCCTATGCGCTGGCCGCCGAGACGCTGGCGCTGACGCGGATCGACGCGATGCTGGGGCCCAATGTGAAACGCGTGACGTTGCAGGGCGACTGGAGCGGCAAGCCGTTCGGGATGCCGCTGCCCGGCGGCGGCTTTGCAACCGCGCGCGTGCGCGACGGGGGAAACTGCTTCAATCTCAACAGCCTGGTGAGCGGACGTGCCGGCGCCTATGTCACCGACCCGTTGATGCGGCCGCAATTCGTCCGGCTGATGCGGCTGCTCGACATCCCCGCGCAGGTCGGCGAGCAGATCGCCGCGGGCGCCGCCGACTGGATCGACAGCGACCAGGATCAGCAGGCGATGGGCGCGGAGGACGGCGCCTATTTGAACCGCGAGACGCCCTATCGCACCGCCGGCACGCTGATGACCGACCCGAGCGAACTCCGCGCGGTGGTCGGCATGACGCCGCAAATCTATGCGACGCTCAGGCCGTGGATCTGTACGCTGCCGGTCGCGCAGGCCGCGCCGATCAACGTCAACACGCTGCTCCCCGAACAGGCGCCGATCCTGGCGATGCTGTTTCCCGACACGATGTCGATCGCGGGCGCGCGCCAGATGATCCTGCAACGCCCGCCGCAAGGGGTCGCGACCACCGACGTGTTCTTCAAGAGCGCGGCGTTGCAGGGCAATTCCAATGCGGACGGCGAACGGGGGACGGCAGTGGTGTCGAAATGGTTCACGCTCGATATCGACGTGACGGTGGGGACGACGGTTTTGCAGGAACAGGCACTGATGGACGCGACGACGCTTCCCGCGCGGCTCGTATCGCGGCAATGGGGCGAGCCATCATGACCACGCTCCTGTTCCTTCCCTCCGGCGCGACCGGCTTTCGCTGGATGCGGATCGCCGACCAGCGCATCGTCGCGCAGGGCGAGGGGATCCCGACCGCGCAGGATCGCGGCGACCTGAACGCGGACCACGGCGTCATCGCGGTGGCGCCGGCAGAGGCGGTGACCTTGCACTGGGCCGAACTGCCGTCGCGCAGCGCCGCACAGGCGACCGCCGCCTGCTCTCGCGGC
>NZ_JRVI01000220.1:0-2199 GCF_000783375.1 Sphingomonas sp. Ant20 | reverse complement strand
GCACCTTGTTCTGGATGCCGCGGGCGAGCTTCAGCGGGGCGACGCAGACATCGGCCGCGGCGAGCCATCCGCGCACGTCGTCGACCGCGCCGGTGACGATCACCGCGTCGCCTGCCAGCGCCTGCACCGCCGGGGTCGGGGTGCGGCCGACGATCGCGAACCGGGCTGTCGGGTGGCGCGTGCGGATCCGGGGGAGGATGTCGCGGGCGAACCACGTTACGGCCTCGATATTGGGGCGGTAGTCCATCTGGCCGGTGAAGACGATCAGCGGGTCTGCATGCGCGCTGCCGATGACCAGCCCACTCTTCACCTCCCCGGCGGAGGTCGGGGTCCAGTTGGGCGACGTGATGGCGACGGACTGTCCGCTGTTATCGCGGCCTTTCCAACTGGGCCCCGGCCTCCGCCGGGGTGGTGGGACGGGGTTGCTGCCTGCCCAGCCTGCGCAGCCGGATCGAACGTCGCCGAGTCGATACCGTCCTCGACCGCCAGGAAGCGTCCGGTCGCGCCACCCGCGCCGCCCGGCACCTCCCCGGCGGAGGCCGAGGTCCAGTTGGGAGACGTGGATGACGACGGACTGTCCGGTGTTACTGCGGCCTTTCCAACTGGGCCCCGGCCTTCGCCGGGGGTGGTGGGATGGGGTTGCGGCCTGCCCGCCATGCGCAGCCGGGTCGGTCGCCCTGCCTTTCACCTCCCCGCGGAGGCCGGGGTCCAGTTGGGGGACGTTGATGGCGACGGACTGTCCGTTGTCACTGCGACCTTTCCACCTGGGCCCCGGCCTTCGCCGGGGTGGTGGGATGGGGGTGCCGCCTGCCCAGCCTGCCCTGCCTGCCCTGCCTTCTCAGCCTGCGCAGCCGGATCGAACGTGACCGAGTCGATGCCGTTCTCGACCGCGAGGATGCGTCCGGTGGCGCCGCCGGTGCGGAACAGGGCGGCTTCGGCTTCGCTGACGAACAGGCTTGCGGAGACCCTCGCCGCGATCTCCCGCTCGAAGGCCCCTAACAGCCGTGCCTCGCGGCGCATCATCCAGCGCATCGGGCCGCGGGAGTCGTCCGCGAAGCCTGCGAACTTGGCGGAGTCCATGTCGACGAAATCCATGACCACGGGTGGCCCGTCATCGGGGAGGTACTGCGCCATCTGGCCCGAGAAACAGTAGATGCCGTCGACGCGTGGCAGGATGCGGTCGACCGCGGCCTGCATGGGGGGAGAAGCGAACGCCGTCAGCGAGACGGGCTTGCCGGTGGCCAGCGCCTCGAGTCCGGCGCGCGCCTGCGACTTGCCGCGTGGCAGGATCGTGCAGCTCGCCAGCATGTCCGTGAAGGCGGCGGGTGGATCGAGGTCCGCCGGGTCGTCGGCAAACGCGACGAGATGAACGCGCATGCGTGTGCTGAGATAGCGGAGGACGTGGAAGCTGCGGATCTTGTCGCCGCGATCGGGCGGGAACGGCACCCGGTGCGCCAGGAACAGCAGGTCGCTCACCCCAGACCCCGGGAGATCCACGGCCCGGCGAGATTGGCCGCCCAGAGCGGCATCTTCTTCCAGCTGCGCACCATCAGCGCATATCTGGGGTTGAGCGGATTGACCTCGCGCGCGGGCCCGTCGCTGCGCTTGGCGTAGAGCCGCGGCATGGGCGTGAAGCCCCAATTCTTCTTGAACGCGGCCGCGCCGGTGCCGGTCTTCGACCGTCCGAAGTCGAACCGCGTGCAGCCGCGCGCGCGGGCATGCGCCATCAGCGCGAAATACATCCGGTCGTTCGCGCGCAGGCCGCGCGCCGCCTCGGTCCCGCCGCCCCAATAGGGATAGACGGTCCCGCGGTGATAGAGGCTGAGCACGCTCGCGACCGCGCGGCCGCGGTGGCGGACGGTCAGTATGTCGGCGTCCATCGTCTCGACGACCGAGCGGAAGAGCCGCGCGGGAAAGACCGGCGTCCCCAGATTGCGCACCGATTCGGCATAGACGCGGTAATGCTCGGCGAGCATTGCGCGGTCGCGGCCGGTCGCGATGGCGAGATCGAGGCCGAGCGCGCGCCGCACCTCGGCGCGCTGCTTGCGCGGGATGGCGAGGAGCTCCGCATCGTTATCCGCCGCCAGATCGCGCGCGAACCCCAGATAGCTGTCCGCGTCGCTGTCCCACCCCGCGGGCACCGCGCCACCGCGAAGCTCGACCGACGGGCAGCCGAGCCGCTGCGCCAGATCCCAGGCC
>NZ_JRVI01000022.1:0-14900 GCF_000783375.1 Sphingomonas sp. Ant20 | reverse complement strand
AGCGTGGCGAGTGCGGCGGGCGAGGGGAGGCTGCGCAGGTCGACCGCGAGATCGGCGGGGGGCTCCCACGCGCAGGGGTTGATCCCGGTCGACAGGTCGAGCCAGGGACGCGGCGCGTGCGGGTACAGCGCCTGCGCGCTGTCGATCCGGCCGCCATGTTCCATCAGCGCGTGCACATGCGTCCCCTGCGCCGGCGATGCCGCGGCGTTGCTGCTGGCCTTCGCCATTCGCCGGCGATAGCGCAAGGGGCGATGGAGGAGACGGTCGTGCAGGGGTTTGGAAAGACGGTGTTGGTGACCGGCGGTGCGCGCTCGGGCAAGAGCCGCCATGCGCAAACTTTGGCAGAGGCGGGGGCAGAGGCGGCAGGTGGCCACGCGCTGGTCTATATCGCGACCGCGCAGGCGTTCGACGGGGAGATGACCGAGCGGATCGCGCGGCATCGCTCCGAGCGGGACGAACGGTGGCGGACGGTCGAGGCGCCGCTCGCGCTGGCGGAGGCGATCGTCGAGGCGGATGCGCCGGACGGGGTGGTACTGGTCGACTGCCTGACCTTGTGGGCGTCGAACCTGATGCTGGCGGAGGCGGATGCGGAGACGGCGATCGCCGCGCTGCTGGACGCGATCGGTCGCGTCGAGGGGCGGCTGGTGCTGGTCACCAACGAGGTCGGGATGGGGATCGTGCCCGACAATGCGATGGCGCGGCGGTTCCGCGATCTGGCCGGGATGCTCAACCAGCGGGTCGCGGCTGCGGTCGAGACGGTCGATCTCGCGGTGTCGGGGCTGACGATCCGGATGAAGGGATAGGGTGCCCCCTCCCGTACGGGGAGGGGCGGTTAGCGTCAGAACGAGACGCGGGCGCCGAGCGAGGTGACGATCGCGCTGGCGTCGCGGAGCGCGCCGTTGGTGCGGATGATGCTGCCCGCGACCAGCGTGGCGCGGTCGATCGTCGTGTTCTCGAAGTCGACATATTACGCGGCGGCGTCGACCGCGATGCGCGGCGTCACCTGGTAGGAGGCACCGGCGGCATAGGTCCAGCGATCGGCGTCGGGGACGCGCGCGTCGCGCTGGCCGTCCTGGGTCGGCGTCTTGGTGCGCTGGACACCGCCACGCACGGTCAGCTTGGGCGTGACGTCATAGTCGAGACCGCCCGCGAGGCTCCAGCTGTCGCGGTAGTTTTCCGGGATCGACGTGTTGAGCGGTGCGCCGAGATCGATCGTATCGAACTTGCTCCAGTTGAACGCGATGACCTGGGCGTTGAGCGTCAGCTGATCGGTGGCGCGGACGCGGCCCGCGACGATGACCTGACCGGGGGTGTTGAACTCGGCGGTCGCGCCCGAGACCTCGGTGTTGCCGCCGGCGAGCGGGCCGAGCAGGCCGGTGACGACGAGGTCGCCCTTCAGCTTGTGACGGATGCTCGACTTGTAGGTGACGCCGACGGTGGCGAAGTCGTTGTGGAGCTGGACGCCCGCGGTCCAGCCGAGATCCCAGCCGTCGCCGCTGAGTTCCTGGCGGCCGTCGGGCTGTGCCGCGGAGACGTTGGGGAGCGCGTTGCTGAGGATCGCGTCGGTATATTCGACGTTGAGCGCACCGCCGACGCGGAGCCAGTCGGTCAGCTCGACGCCGATCGAAGGCTGGATGTCGATCGTGCGCAGGCGCGTCTTGTCCGCGCTGTAGCGGGCCCAGCTGTCGGCGTCATAGTTGGTCGTGAAGCTGAACGGCGAGGTGACGACGAGGCCGACCGCGATCCGGTCGGTCAGCGGATAGGCGACCGCACCCGAGGGGACGACGCCCTTGTTGACGGGGTCGCTCGAGTTCGACTGGCCGCTGATCGCGGTGCAGGGCTGGCCGCCCGGACGGCAGATCTGCGAGCCGGTGTCGTTCACGTCGCCGCGCGGGATGATTGCGCTGGCGCTGAGCGTCGCGCTGCCGTCGCGGATGCCGGCGATCGCGGCGGGGTTCCACCAGAGCGATGCGGCGCCGGTATCGGCGGCTTCACCCGAAAACGCACGGCCCGCGCCGCGCGCCGACTGCGCCTGGAGATAGAAGGCGTCGGCATAGGCGGTGCTGGCGCATCCGAAAGCGGAGACGAGCGCGGTCACGGCCAGCAACGGGGGCCTTGGTACGAAACGACATTTACAAAATTCCTGAACGCTAACTTTTGGGGAGATGAAAGGGACCTGGGATCAGCGGACGCGCGTCCAGGTCTGGGTCTTGCAGAGCGGGAAGAAGACGCAGCCGCGCAGCTTGAGCTGATTCGCGCCGACCGGGGTGATCTTGCCGCTATAGGTCTTGCCGTCCTCGGCATTGTAAACCTGGCCGCTGCTCCAGACGCCGTCCTTGTCCGACTTGAAGCCGCTGAGCATCTGCATGCCCTGGATCGGGCGGCTGCGCAGCGCGGTGTTGCTATTGTTGGCGTCCTTCATCGACGGGTTGGTACGCAGCGCGTCGGAGGTCAGGATCTTGCCGCAGATCGAGGGGCCGCAGCGCGCGATCTCGACGATGGCGTTGTGCGTCTCGGTCCGCCAGCGGCCGACCACGGTGTCGGCGGTCGCGGGCGCGCCGGCGAGCAGCGCGGCGATCATCATCAGGGACATCGTCTATCCTCTCCTAGTGTCGGGACGCCGCATCTGTACGGTCACCCAGTGTATTTGCGAGCCCCGCGACCTATTCGCGAGTCTCCTGCCGTATACGGCATGTCATCGACCCGCCTAGATTTGTACAAACAATAGTCAAGTGTTCTTACTGATCCGGGCGGGTGAAAAATTGGTCATGCGCGGGTGTTCCCCCGCTCGCGCGGGGGAACTGTCTCAGTTGCGCAGTGGCTTACCCGTCTGGAGCATGTGGACGACGCGCGCCTGGGTGCGCTGGTCCTTGACGCTGGCCATGAAGGCGGCGCGTTCGAGGTCGAGGAGCTGCGCCTCGGTGACGGTGTCGACGAGGTCGGCCTCGCCGCCGGTCAGCACCTCGGCGAGACGGTCGGCGACCACCACGTCATAGTCGGTCGCCATGCCCTTCTTGTGGAAGTCGGCAACCGCCATCGACAGACCGGTACGACCGCTCGCGCCTGCCAGACGGAAGGTCGGCGGCTCTGGGGCGACATAGCCCTCGACCAGCGACAAGGCCTTCGCCTTGGCGTCGGCGAGCAGGCGATCGCGGTTCATCGTGATGCCGTCGTCCTTGCGCAGGATCATCATCTCCTTCGCCTCCGCCGCCGACTTGGCGACCTGCGCGGTGGAGACCGCCTGGAACACCTTGGTCAGCGCGGGCATCGGGCCGTTGGGGAGCGTGCGCGACTTGGTCCAGCGGTCGAGCATCTCGCCATTGCCGCCCCAGCCCGGCACCAGCCCGACGCCGCATTCGACGAGGCCGGCATAGGTCTCGGCATGCGCCTGGACCGCGTCCGAATGGAGCAGCATCTCGCAGCCGCCGCCGAGCGCGAGCCCGGCGGGCGCGCTGACGACGGGGAAGGGCGCGTATTTGAGCGCCTTGTACGCCTGCTGGCCGCGCGCAACGCTGGCCTCGACCATGTCCCAGAGGCCCGCACCGACCGCGAACATCGCCGCGCCGAGATTGGCGCCCGCCGAGAAGTTGCTGCCCTCGTTATAGACGACCAGCGCCTTGAAGCGCTCGCGCACGACCGGGACCGCCTCCTCGATGAGCGCGATGACCTGATCGTCGAGCGCGTTCATCTTGGTGTGGAATTCGAGCGCGGCGACACCGTCGCCGACGTCCCAGAGCGACGCCGAGGCGTTGGTCAGGACCGGCTGCGACCGGAGCTTGATGTCCTCGAGCAGTTCGACGCCGTCGGCGCGCGGTACGTCGACATAGTCGCCGGCGGTTGTCAGATACTGGCGATTGCCGTTCTCGACGCGGTAGAAGGGGCGGTCGCCCGCGGTCGTCAGGATCGCGGGCACGTCGCGGCCCTCGGCGGCGAGACGCTGGGCGAGCACGCCCGGCCCCATCCGGTCGATCAGCTCGAACGGCCCGTATTTCCAGTTATACCCGAGCTTCATCGCGTCATCGATCGCGACGATATCGTCCGCCGCCTCGCCGACGAGCATGGCGGCGTAGGCCAGCGTGTTGCCGAGGATCGTCCAGGCATAGGTGCCGATCCGGCCGGGCTCGGCGATCAGCGCGGCGAGATCCTTGCCGGTCTTGCCGGGCAGCTCGGCGGGCTTCGCCTCGGGGCGATAGTCGCCGGTCGCGAGGTCGAGCGACAGCTTAGTGCGCGTCGCCTTGTCGAAGCGGTAGAAGCCGCCCTTGCCCTTGCGGCCGGTGAACCCTTCCGCGATCATCTTGTCGACGAGCGGCATGTCGCGGACGGTGTCGAAATAGGGATCGCCCGCGGGGAGCGTCGAGGAGAGGCTCTTCGACAGCAGCGGCATCAGGTCGACGCCGACGAGATCGACGAGCCCGAAGATCCCGGTCTTGGGCACGCCCATCGGCCGGCCACCGATCTGGTCGGCCTCCTCGACGGTCAGCCCCTGGTCCATCGCCGCGTTGATCGCGATCGCCAGCCAGTAGGTGCCGATACGGTTGGCGATGAAGCCCGGCGTGTCCTTCGCGCGGACGATCCGCTTGCCCATGAAGCGATCGACGAAATCCTCGACCTTCTCGGCGACCGCGACGTCGGTATGCTCACCGCGGACGATCTCGACCAGCCGCATGTAGCGCGGCGGGTTGAAGAAGTGGGTGATGAGGAAGTCGGCCTTGAACTGGTCCGAGCGGCCGTCGACTAGATGGCCGAGCGGGATCGTCGAGGTGTTCGAAGACACCGCGGTGCCGGGACGCTTGAGCGCCTCGAGCTTTGCATAGAGCGCCTGCTTGATGTCGAGCCGCTCGACGATCGCCTCGACGATCCAGTCGCACTCGGCGACGCGGTCGAGATGGTCGTCGATGTTGCCCGTCTCGACCAGCTTTGCCGCACGCTTCGACATGAAGGGCGCGGGGTCGGTCTTGAGCATCTTCGCGACCGCGCCCTTGGCGACCGCATCGCGGTCGTCACCCTCGCGGGGGACGATGTCGAGCAGCAAGACCGGGATGCCGGCATTGGCGACCTGTGCCGCAATCCCTGCGCCCATCACGCCTGCGCCGATGACGCAGACTTTTTTGATCTGGTCCGACATCATGCGCGCTCCAGCACCGTTGCGATGCCCTGACCGCCGCCGATGCACTGGGTGGCCAGCGCGTAGCGGCCGCCTTCGCGGGCGAGCAAGGCTGCGGCCTTGCCGACGATCCGCGCGCCGGTTGCGCCGAGCGGATGGCCGATCGCGATCGCGCCGCCATCGAGGTTGATCGTCTCGTCCTTGAGCCCGAGGTCGCGGATGCAGGCGATCGCCTGGCTGGCGAACGCCTCGTTGATTTCGACCACGTCGAGGTCGGCGACGGTGATGCCGGCGCGCTCCATCGCCTTTTGCGAGGCGTAGATCGGGCCGAGGCCCATCGTCGACGGCTCGTTACCCGAGACCGCGACCGACTTGATCCGCGCGAGGATGGTCAGGCCGTGCTTCGTCGCGAACTCTTCCGAGGTGACGAGGACGGCGGAGGCGCCGTCGGTCAGCGGCGAGGAGGTGCCGGCGGTAACCGAGCCGTCCGCGCTGAATGCGGGCTTCAGACCCGCGAGCGCCTCGGTCGTCGTGCCCGCGCGGATCGTGCCGTCCTGGCTGACCGGGCCCGCCTTGGTCTGGATCGTCACGATCTCGTCGGACAGGCGGCCATCGGCGCGCGCGGCGGCGGCCTTGTCCTGGCTCTTCACCGCGAACGCGTCCTGCTCGGCGCGGGTGATCTGATAATCGCGTGCGACGTTTTCGGCGGTCTCGCCCATGCCCATGTACGCGCCGGCGTTCTTCTTGAAGAGATCGGGGTTGGGGAGCGGGTTGTAGCCGCCCATCGGCACGCGGCTCATCGATTCGAGCCCGGCGCAGATGAATGCGTCGCCAGCGCCGATGTTGATCTGGCCGACCGCGATGTGGATCGCGCTCATCGACGAGCCGCAGAAGCGGTTGACCGTCATGCCGCCGACCGACAGCGGCAGGTCGGCGAGCAGGCCGATCATCCGCGCGACGTTCAGGCCCTGCTCGCCCTCGGGGAAGGCGCAGCCGAGGATGATGTCCTCGATCGCGGCGGGATCGACGCCGGTCTTGTCGAGCAGCCCGCGGATCGTTTGCGCGGCGAGATCGTCGGGGCGGACGCGGGCGAGGTCGCCCTTGCCGGCAAGGTGGAACGGCGAGCGGGCGTACCCGGCGATGACGACGTTGGTCACGATGATCCTCTCCAATTGCAATCGGTCCGCTTAAGACTTGCGGGCTACCCTTAAGGTGCGATACCTCTCCTATACGTCAAGGTGATGCGGCCTACAATATCAGTCGAGAGCGCACGCCGAAAAGGAGAGAGAGATGCTGGACACCGACGGCCGTGCGATCGGCGTACCGCTAGAAGGCGAAGCGCGTTTGCTGGGCGACATGCTCGACACGGCGGTCCGCCGATTCGGGTCGCGGACGGTGCTGGATTTCCTCGGGTCGACGATGACCTATGCCGAGCTTGGCGACGCGGTCACGCATGCAGCGCGGGGCCTGCAGGATCTCGGCGTGGTGAAGGGGACGCGGGTCGCGCTGTGCCTGCCGAACACGCCTTATTATCCGGTGCTGTTCTTCGCGGTGCTCAAAGCAGGCGGGATCGTCGTCAACGTCAACCCGCTCTATGTCGAGCGCGAGCTGTGCCACCTGCTGCAGGATTCGGGCGCGGAGATCATTGCGACATGCGACATCGCCGAGATCCATGCGCGCGTCCTGAAGGTCGCGGGCGAGACGGGGCTGCGGCATGTCATCACCTGCCCGATCGCGGGTGCGCTGCCGACGCTGAAGTCGATCGCCTACCGGATCTTCAAGCGCGCCGAGATCGCCCAAGCGCCGAACGACGCGCGGCATCGCAGCTTCGACTCGCTGGTGCGCGCAAAGGGCGCGCCCGCGCCGGTGGCGGTGACGCCGGACGAGGTCGCGGTGCTGCAATATACCGGCGGGACGACGGGCGAGCCCAAGGCGGCGATGCTGAGCCATGCCAATCTTGTGTCGAACGCGGATGCGATGATGACGTTCGTCGGCGGCGAGACGCCCGAGCAGGACCGGGTGATGGGGGCGCTGCCGCTGTTCCATGTCTTCGCGCTGACGACGGTGCTGACCTATTCGATCCGCGCGGGCGCGCAGATGATCCTGTTGCCGCGGTTCGAACTGCAGCAGCTGCTAAAGACGATCGTGCGGACCAAGCCGACCTATTTCCCCGCGGTGCCGACCATCTATGCCGCGATCACCAAGGCGGCGGAGACGCAGCCGATCGATCTGTCGTCGATCCATGCGTGCATCTCGGGCGGCGCGCCGCTGCCCGCCGAGGTGCGTACCGCGTTCGAGGCGGCGACGGGGTCGAAACTGGTCGAGGGCTATGGCCTGTCGGAGGCGTCGCCGATCATCACCTGCAATCCGATCGAGGGGTTGAACAAGCCGGGATCGGCGGGGCTGCCCTTTCCCGGCACGATCATCGAGATCCGCGACCGCGAGGACCCGACCCGGCTGCTGCCGGTCGGCGAGAATGGCGAGATTTGCGCGCGTGGTCCGCAGGTTACGCAAGGATATTGGCACAAGCCGGAAGCGAGCGCGGCGCTGTTCGCGGACGGCGCGCTGCGCACCGGGGATGTCGGGCATCTCGACGCGGACGGCTATCTGTTCATCGTCGACCGGATCAAGGACCTGATCCTGTGCGGCGGCTACAACGTCTATCCGCGGGTGATCGAGGAGGCGCTGTACGAGCATCCCGCGGTCGCCGAGGTGGTGGTGATCGGGGTCGCCGACGCCTATCGCGGCCAGGCGCCCAAGGCGTTCGTCACGCTGGTCGAAGGTGCGGTCGCAACCCCTGTGGAATTGCGTGATTTTCTGCGCGACAAGATCAGCAAGATCGAGCTTCCCCGCGAGGTCGAAATCCGCGACACTCTGCCCAAGACGTTGATCGGCAAGCTATCCAAAAAGGAACTTGTCGCGGAGGAAGAGGCCAGGCTGGCACACGCGATGCCGGCCGGGGCGGCGTCGGGGGGAGAGGGGAGCGACACCGTGAACGAGCGGCAGGACGATCTTACCGGGATTCAGGACGTGTCGCAGGCGCTGGGGGTCAGCGCGCGGACGCTGCGTTTCTATGAGGACAAGGGGCTGATCGAGCCGTGCCGGATCGGCACGACGCGCGTCTATACGCGGCGCGACGTCGCGCGGATGCAGCTGATCTTGCGCGGCAAGCGGCTGGGATTCTCGCTGCGCGACATCGAGGAGTTTCTCGTCCTGTATGATGCGGATCCGCAGCATGTCGAACAGATGCGCGCGCTTGCCGAACGCTGTCGCCAGCGGATCGACGACCTCCAGCAGCAGCAGGCGGCGATCGCGCAGACGCTGGAGGAGCTGGAGAAGATCGAGGCGCAGGCGCTCGAGCGGATTGCGTCCTCACCGGCGTGTAACGCGTGCGCGGTTGCGCCGGCTCGCGCGGCGCGGCAGGGACGGGCGATGCGTACCATCTCCTCCGCCGTCGGCGTTCGTCTCTATCATCTCGACGATGTGCTCGAGGGCGGGGCGGCGACGACCTTGTTCTATGGCCCGCTCGGCGAGGCGCTGGCGATTTCCGCGCAGCAGCCCGAGGAGGTCCAGGCGGGGCTGTACATCGCGACCGAGAACGACGTTGTCGCCTATCTCGACCTCGACGACTGAGGCTCAGGCGCCGGCGGTGAAGCCGTCGTCGCGGTCGGCGGGGACGGGCGCGCTGACCGCCTTGCAGATCGCCCGGAGTGCAGGCTTCAGCCCCTCCTCGAGCGTCGGGTGATAGAAGGGCATGTCGAGCAGGTCGGTCGCGGTGCGGCCCTGCTGGATCGCCCAGGCGATCAGGTGCGCGCTGTGCTCGACCCCGGGGGCGGCCATCGTCGCGCCGGTCAGCCGGCCGGTGCCCGCCTCCGCATAGAAACGGATCAGCCCGGCGTTGCGCGCCATGACCTTCGCGCGACCCTGATCCTCGTAGGAGGCTTCGCCGATGACGATGCCGTTCTGGTCGTCGGGGGTGATGTCGCCGATGACCGCGACGGTCGGGTCGGTGAACATGATCGCGAGGGGGACCATCCGCGGGCCGGGGGTGACGTCGGGGAACTGCGCGGCGTTGCGGCCGGCGATCATCCCCTCGGCGGACGCCTCGCCGAGCACGGTGCGGTCGTGATCCGCGTCGCCGGCGATAAAGATCGGCGCGTCGCCGCACTGCATCGTCGTTTTGTCGAACACCGGCGTGCCGTGATCGTCGAGCGCGATCCCGGTGGTCTCTAGCCCGAGGCCCTTGAGCCGCGGCGGCCGGCCGGTCGCGACGAGCAGATAGTCGAAGCGGCGGGATCCCGATTGCTCGCCCGACCAGGACAGGCGGACGCCGCCGCTGTCGGGTTCCGCCTTCAGTTCCATTTCGAGATGGATCGGCAGTTCCTTGTCGAGGATACCGTGCAGCACCGCCGAGACCATCTCGTCCTTCAGCGCGGCGAGGCCGGGCGACTGGTCGAACACCATCGTCTCGACCCCAAGCCGGACGAGAGCCTGGGCGAGTTCGAGGCCGATCGGGCCGGCGCCGATCACACCGACCGAGCCGGGCAGGGTCGGCAGTTCGAAGATCGTCTCGTTGGTCAGCACGCGGTCGCGGACCGCGTCGAAACTGTCGGGGATGTTCGGGTAGGAGCCGGTGGCGATCACGATTGCCTTGGCGGTCACGGTGCGGCCGTCGTCGAGGCGGAGCGTGGTCGCGTCGACGAAACGCGCGCGGGCCTGGACCTTCACGCCGTCGGGAAGCTTGTCGAGCGAGTCGCAGACGCCCGCGACGAACGCGTCGCGCTCGCGCTGGACGCGCGCCATGACTGCGGCCCCGTCGATCCGTGGCTCGGCGGTGATGCCGAAGACCGATGCCTGGCGGACCGCGTGCGCGGCGTGAGCGGCGGCGATCAGCAGCTTGGAGGGCATGCAGCCGACGCTGGCGCAGGTGGTGCCCGAGAAGGTCTCGTCGATCAGCAGCGTGCGCGCGCCGTTGCGCCGTGCGTTGCGCTCGGCCGCGAGACCGGCGGTGCCCGCGCCGATGATCGCGACGTCGCAGGTTAACTCGGGGCTGGTGTTCGGCATGATCGACTCCGTCTCCGGAGTATTCCGGTCATGGCAGCGAAACCTTCCAACCGCCTGACCCGTTCCGCATGCCGATCCGATAATCACCACGATCCGAGGACCCGCCATGCTGACCGTCCATCACCTGAATTTCTCCCGGTCTTCCCGCATCTTGTGGCTGCTGGAGGAACTGCAGCTGCCCTATGAGCTGGTCCGGTACGAGCGCGATGCGAGCTTCCGTGCGCCCGCGTCGCTGAAGGCGGTGCATCCGCTGGGCAAGGCGCCGATCGTGCAGGACGATGAGCTGACGCTTGCCGAGAGCGCGTCGATCCTGTCCTATCTCGATCGCAAGTACGGCGGCGCGCGGCTCAGCCCGCCCGAGGGCACGCCCGAGGCGGCGATCCATGACGAATGGCTGCACTATGTCGAGAGTTCGGCGGCGTTCCCGATCATGATGACGGTGATCGGCAAGATGATGGGCGGGCTGCCCGAGGGCCTCGGCAAATTCTCCGAGCCCGAGGTCGCCAAGACCTTTGCGTACATCGCCGACGCGGTTGGCGAGGGGCCGTATCTGATGGGGGCCAAGCTGACGCTGGCGGATATCCAGATGTCGTACCTGCTCGCGACCGCGGAGAGCGCGGGGCTGCTGAAAGACCAGCCGGTGGTGAGCGCGTATTTCGAGCGGCTGAAGGCGGTGCCGGGCTATCAGAAGGCGATCGAGATCGGCGGGCCGCTGGCGCCACCGCGGCGCTGACGTGTGAGCGGACCGGCGCTGCGATACGGCAGCGCCGGTCCTGTCGGCTCAGCGTGCCTTGAAGCGGATCGCCTGACCGCCGCCGGGCGCGAGCGCGAGCGTCAGCGTGTCGCCCTTGCGGACGCGCTTGGTCTCGATCGTGATCGCGTGGCGTGCGGTCGTCTTATAGTCCGCGCCGGGGCCGTCGCGGTAGATCTGCGCGGTGTAGGTCCTGCCGGCGTCGAGGAAGTCGAGCGCGACGGTGAGCGTCCGGGCATTCTCGTCGGTGACGCTGCCGACATACCAGTCGTTCGACTTGCGGTCCTTGCGCGCGAAGGTGACGAAGTCGCCGACCTCGCCGTTGAGCACGCGGGTGTCGGACCAGTCGGTCGGCACGTCCTTGATGAACTGGAACGCGGCGGGATATTTCGCGTAGTTCTCCGGCGTGTCCGCCGCCATCACGACGGGCGAATAGAGCACGACATAGAGCGCGAGCTGCTTGGCGATGGTCGACAGGAGATCGCTGTCGTCGGTGCCCTTGAGGCTGAGCACGCCGGGGGTGAAGTCCATCGGCCCCTCGAGCATCCGCGTGAAGGCGAGGTTCGCCTCATGCTCGGGCGGGTTCTTGCCGGCCCAGCTGTTATATTCCATGCCGCGCGACCCCTCGCGCGCGATCCAGTTGGGATAGGTGCGGCGCAGGCCGGTGTCCTTGACGGGCTCGTGGCTGTCGATCGACACCTTGTACTTGGCGGCGGTGGTGACGACGCGGGTATAGTGGTTCACCATCCACTGGCCCTCATGCCATTCGCGGTGCTGCGACCCGTCGGGATCGACGCGTTCGATCTGGCCCGCGTCGGTGACATAGCCGGTCTTGATCGCGGGAATGCCGTGATCACGCGCAAAGGCGAAGGCGCGGTCGAGCTGGCCGTCATAATGGCTGGCCGAGCCGCCGGTCTCGTTATGACCGATCAGATAGACGCCCTTCGACTTGGCGTATTTGGCGAGATAGCCGGCGTCGAAATCGGGGGTCGGCGTGTCGAACTGCATCGCGGTGCCGTCGCCGAACCAGTCGCCGTCCCAGCCGACATTCCAGCCCTCGACGAGCACGCCGGGGATTTTGTTCGCGCTGGCGAAGTCGATATAGGTCTTCACATGCGCGGTGGTGGCGCCGTGATTGGGGCCGGTCGCCCAGCTCCACTTGCCGGTGATCATGTTCCACCACACGCCGACGAACTTGCCGGGCTTGACCCAGCTGACGTCGCCCAGCTTGTTGGGCTCGTTCAGATTGAGCTCGATATGGCTCATGTAGAGGCCGGGCGCGTCGTCCGAGAGGATCAGCGTGCGCCAGGGCGTCGCGAACGGGCCGGTCCGCGTGACC
Source organism: Sphingomonas sp. Ant20 (assembly GCF_000783375.1). Classification (NCBI taxonomy): domain Bacteria; kingdom Pseudomonadati; phylum Pseudomonadota; class Alphaproteobacteria; order Sphingomonadales; family Sphingomonadaceae; genus Sphingomonas; species Sphingomonas sp. Ant20. Next base: position 2,642 of record NZ_JRVI01000022.1, on the reverse strand, counting down.
TTGGGCGCGCCGGCGCCGGGGGTCAGCACCGCCTTCAGCGTGTTGCCCTCGACCTTGGCGACGTTCATGCCGGCATAGTCGACCAGCGCGGCCTCGTGCAGCGCGACATGCGTGCCGCCCGCGAGCTTCAGCGTGATCGGCGTCGCGGCGGTGCCGACATCGGCGAGCGGCGTGCGGTTGTAGAGATATTCCTCGCGGTTCCATTCGAAGCCGGGCTTCCACCAGGCGGTCGCGTCCTCGGCAAAGGCGAACTGCGTCAGCTCCTCGGCGATGTTGACGGTCTTGAAGTTGGGCTGGTCGGGGAAGACGTAGCGGAAGCCGATGCCGTCGTCCTGAAGCCGGAACACGACGTCGATCGCGCGCTGCAGCCGGTCGGTCTCGCGCAGGCGGACGCGCATCTCGCTATGGTTGTCGCGGATCGTCTTCCACTCGCCCCAGGGCTGCGTCCAGGTCGAGTCCGCCTTGTCGCGGGTGACGGTCTCGATCTTCAGATGCCGGTCGAACTTGGGCGCATCGGTGAAGAGGAAGCCGAGCCGCGACGGCTTGACGATCAGCGTGCCCTTGCGCGTGACGCTGTAGGTCGCATGGCCTTCGCCGTCGGTCGCGACGGTGACCGCGATGCTGCCGTCGGGGGAGGTCGCGATCGCCGAGGGGATCGTCGGGACGGGCTGCGGCTTGATCGTCTCGTTCGTCGTGACCGCGGGAGCGGCCTGATCCTGCGCCATCACGGGTGCGGTCGTCGCGAGCAGGGTCGCAAGTGTGAGCGAGAGGGTCTTCATGATCCGGTCCTTTCGACGATCAGCGCGGCATAGCCGCCCAGTCGTCCTATCGTTGCGTCGTTGATGCTGTCGCGGACGCGCCAGTGTTCGGGGGTAGCGGGGCTCCACGCGACGGGCGTCGCGGCCATGTTGAAGACGCAGAGCAGGATCTGGTCGCCGTCACGGCGTTCGAAGGCGAGCAGCGTGTCGGTGACCTCGGTCAGCACCAGATCGCCGATCGCAAGCGCGGGGATCGCGCGGCGCAGCGCGAGCAGGCGGCGGGTGAGCGCGAGCAGCGAGTCGGGATCGCCCTCCTGCCGGTCGACCGCGAGCTCGGGATGATCGTTACCGACCGGGAGCCACGGCGACGCATCGGTGAAGCCCGCATGCGGCGCATCGGCCCGCCACGGCATTGGCGTGCGGGCGCCGTCGCGCGACAGCGTCAGCGGCCAGTTGGCGATCGCCTCGGGATCCTGGAGCTGGTCGAACGGCACCTCGACCTGGGTGAGCCCCAGTTCCTCGCCATAATAGAGGAAGATGTTGCCGCGCAGGCAGACAAGCAGCGCGATCTTCATCCGCGCGAAGGCGTCGCGGTGATCGGGGCCGATCCAGCGCGAGACGGCGCGCGGGGCGTCGTGATTCTCGAACGCCCAGCTCGGCCAGCCCATCTCCGCGTCCGACGGCCAGAGCGTGATCGCGTCGGCGACGGTGCTGGGGCGGAGGTCCGACGCGTAGAGGAAGTCGAAGCCATAGGCACTGTTGAGCCGGGTCTGGCCACGGGTGAACAGCTTCATCTCGCGGTCGCTGTCCGCGCCGCCGACCTCGGCCACGGTGAAGCGGTCGCCATAGCCGTCGATCAGCCGCCGCAGTCGTTCGAGAAAGGCGGGTATGTCGGGATGGCTCTGGTTATGGACATGCGCCTGAAAGTCGAAGGGGCGCGTCTTCAGACTGTTGTCGGTGACCGGCGGATTGTCGGTCAGCGCGGGGTCGTGCATCGCGAAGTTGATCGCGTCGAGACGGAAGCCGTCGACGCCGCGGTCGAGCCAGAATTTGGCGGTGTCGACGATCTCGTCCTGAACGTCCGCGTCGTGGAGGTGGAGCTGTGGCTGCTCCTTCAGGAAATTGTGCAGATAATATTGGCGACGGCGCGCGTCCCAGGTCCAGGCGGGGCCGCCAAAGACCGACTGCCAGTTGGACGGCGGGCTGCCGTCGGGCTTGGCATCGGCCCAGACATACCAGTTCGCCTTGGGGTTGGTGCGCGACGAACGGCTCTCGACGAACCAGGGATGCTCGTCCGAGGTGTGGCTGTAGACCTGGTCGATGATGATCTTCAGCCCGAGCGCGTGGGCGCGCGCGATCAGCGTGTCGAAATCGGCCAGCGTGCCGAAGATCGGGTCGACATCGCGGTAGTTCGCAACGTCATAGCCGAAGTCCTTCATCGGCGACGTGAAGAAGGGCGAGAGCCAGACCGCATCGACGCCGAGGCTCGCGACATAGTCGAGATGGCGGGTGATGCCGGGCAGGTCGCCGATGCGTCGCCGTTCGAATCCGCAAAGCTGCGCGGATAGATCTGGTAGATGACCGCGCCCTTCCACCAGGGTCGGTGCACGGGCAGGCTCGTATCGTCGGGCATCAGCGGGTCTCCGCGGCGCAGACCGCATAGCCAAAGGCGGGGATGGTCAGCGTGACGCTGCCGGGGGCGGTCGCGCGCGCGGCGCAAGCGCCGGCGAGCGTATCGAAGCGGGCCGAGCGAGTCTCGACCTGGATCGCGCTGGTCAGCGGCTTGGCGCTGGTGTTGTACGCAAGGAGCATCTCGGCGCCGGTCACGGGATCGAAGCGCGAGACCGCGAACAGGCCGGGCGTATCGCCCGCGCGCGCGCGCGC
>NZ_JRVI01000219.1:0-31133 GCF_000783375.1 Sphingomonas sp. Ant20 | reverse complement strand
CCGCTGGCCGGCGCGTGCGCCGCTGCCGCCGGCTGCGGAATGGCGCATCGAGGACTTGCCGCCGCTGGCCTTGCCCGCCTGCTTGAGTACCTTGGAAACGAAGCTCTGGCCCTGGCCTTTGCCCCGGTTCTTCGGGGCGCTCGGACGCACCCGGAAATCGTCGTCGCGGCGGGCGGTCATGGCTGCGCTCCCTGCAAGCTCTGGCGTGTCCTGTCGTGCGAAGCACGGGGACATGCCTGCATTGGCGCGGGCCTCGCGCCCCAAGCGGCACGGTGGCGAAGCCGCTCCGTGCCGCGCCACCCCCATGTGCAGACAGGCTTTCTACGCGGCCTGGTGCCGCGTCCTTTTGTCTTGCCTTCCGCCTTTGCCCTTCGCTGTCGCTCCGGGCATCGTCGGCCCGGCGGCGCTGCTGCGGGAGCAGCCAGCGCGCCGGCGAACGCGCGGACTGACGCCATGAAGACAGCAGGCCGGGCGCGTTCGAAGCAAGCGCCTGCACGTTGGAAGGCTGCGTCGAAGGCAGCGCGACGTGCGGTGCGGATGCACCGGTACGGCAGGCGCGACGACACGGCAACAGCAGCGAGAACGACATGCCCGATGGCACGACAAGATGCACGGCAACGTGCAGCGAGTCGGCGGCCATCATGGGCGGGACTCCAGCCACACCGGATGCGCAACGCCGATCACGGTGGATGCGCTGACCGGGCCGAAATACCGGCTGTCGAACGATGCCGGATTGGTCACGCTCAACAGGAACAGTTCGCCCGGTTCGAGACGGCGGCAAAGCTGCAAGGATGGCAGCGGTCGGCCCAGCCGGTCGGCAGGCAGCGCGGCGGCCGCAGGCACGCCGTCGATGCGAACCTGGCCGGCGACGATGCAAACGTGTTGTGGCGCGACCGCGCCCACACGTTTGAGCAGCGGCACGCGCGTTGGCAGATAGCCGCGCTGCGCGGCCAGCATGGCGGCCCTGTTGGGCAGCGGCACCAGCACGATGCTGTCCACTGACAGCGGACGTGGCAGCGAGGCGGTGCGCGGGTCGAACGGTTCGATGCGATACCAGCCAACCGCCACACTGTCGGACGGGTTGTAGGCCAGGCGCGGCAGCGGCGATACGAAAGCCGCCCAGGCCAGCGCCGCGAGGCCGATGGCGGCCAGTGTCGCCACGACGACGCGAGCGCGCATACGTGAACGTGGGTGCAAGCGGGGACGCGGCGCAACGGCCGACGTGCTGCCCGTGTTGGTCGGGGCCGTCATGGCAGCACCTTCCCGGCCAACCAAGCGGCGTGCCGCTCGGCAGTGTATTCGGGCAGCGCAAGGCGAGCCGCCAGACGGTTGCCCAGCGTACGCCAGTACGCGGGCGACACGTCGATGGCGGCGATGCCCAGCGCTTCGATAGCGTCGATGCGTTCCAGCACGGCGCGCACGTTGGCATCGCCTTCTGCGTGCAGCAGCAGGCGCGCGCCTGGCTGCACACCTGGGATGCGCTGTACGGCATCGAGCGGCGTGGCGGCTTGCATCATCATGAGCTGCCAGCGGATCGTGCCGTAGTCGTTTGCCTCCCAGCGGATGCGGCATAGCATCGTGCCCGGCAGGAACACTGCGCAGCGCCGCCAACGGTCGAGCTGGAGTGTGCGCGCCGGTTCTCCGAAGCGCAGGTAGAGCTTAAAACGGGCCTCGATGTAGGCCAGCGAAACGCGCGTCAGCGGCACGTTGCCGGCCTGTCCGGCGAGTGTCGAAAGCGCAGGCAACGGCGTAACCGGTGCCGCGTTCGCGGCAGGCAAAGCGGATGCGGTCATGGTGTGTTCTCCCTGCGGTGTTCTGGAAACTCGCGCTCCAGCAGGCCGCGCAGCAGGTCGGCCACGGTCACGCCCCGCGTGAAGGCCGACACCTTGATGCGTGCCCGCATGGCAGGCGTGATGTCGAGGGTCAGGCGAGCGGTGTAAAGGTCGCCCTTGTTGAGCGCATCCGCGTCACCCTGGCGAATCCACGCCTCGGCGTGCGGATTGGCGGGCGGACGCGCACCGATGCCGACCCGCTTGGCTGGGCGTTTGCCGTTGGGTGGGTTGCTGTTGTCGCTCATGACGGCCACTGCAGCAGTTCGTCCACCAGGGCGGTGATTTCGCGGGCGGCGGCGCTGTCGGGCGCTGTTTCGCGGGCGAGCCGGCCAGCGGCCACGCTGTCGGCGAAGACGATGCGTTGGTGGATCTCCGAGCGCAGCGCGGGCAGCGGCTGTTCGGCCAGCGATTGCCGTGCTTCCCTGCCGATGATGGTGGTGCTGACGCGCCGATTGATGACGAAGGCCGCTGCTAGCTGCGGCCGGAACACCTGTGCCTCGCGGATCAGCGAAACCATTTCTGAGCTGGCCCACAGGTCGTAGGGGCTGGGCTGCACCGGGATTAGCACGCGCTCGGCCGCCAGCAGCGCGGAGCGCGCCAAGGCGGCGATCCTGGGTGGCCCGTCGATAATGACGTGATCGGCCCGCCTGGCGAGTTCTGGCGCTTCCTGGTGCAGTGTTTCACAGGCGAGGCCCACGGCGCTGAACAACCGTGGCAAGCCCTGCTGGCTTCTGCGCTGTGTCCAGTCCAGTGAGGAACCCTGCGGGTCGGCATCCAGCAGGATGACGTGTAGGCCGCGCATCGCCAGCTCGCCGGCGATGTGCGTGGCGAGCGTGGTCTTGCCGACACCGCCTTTCTGGTTGAGAAACGCGAAGATCATGGCGCGGCCCTCCCTGCTGGAAAGCCGGGCTTTGCCTGTCCTGCGAAACGGGGTTCGCCGTGCCGTTTGGCGGTTGTCCACCGAAACGGCGCGCTTCTACTAAAAGTTATGTATTTACTGTTAGGGAAGTTAAGGGGCGAGAAAACCCAGCAACGGCGCGGGTTTGCAGCCGATTTTTTTGCCTGATAGCACGACGATTTGTTGCCTGATAGCACGAGTCCTCTGTTGCCTGATAGCACGAGTGAATTAACAGGTTTTCCCGCAGTTATCCCCGTGCCGTGGGCGGCACGGGCCGGAATGTCAGCAGTTCGGTTTTCTCGCCAGGCATCCGCTCGATGCCCAGGACGTAGCCGGGCAGCGATTGCCGCGCCACCAGCGCGCGCAGGTCGGCGGCGAAGTCGTAGAAGCGCGCCACGCTGCCGACTTGCGGTACAGGTGCTGGAAATCGAATTGCCAGCCATGTTCCTGCCGGCCGCCATGCTTGCGCACCAGGCGATACAGCCACCGCTCGATGCCGCCCGTGAGCCGGAAATACGTCGGGTGGATGGTTAGCACCAGGGCCGCGTCCACCACGCCCGCATAGAACCAGTCCGGCAGGATCAGCTCGATGCCCAGCGGCGTGCCGCTGGCGTCGGCCAGCTCCTTCCACTCGTTGATCCACGAGAAGCGATGCAATCGCCTTCCCGTGGTTTCTCGAATGGACGTGGCCACCGTGGTCGATTGCAGCCGGTCGAGCGCGGCCTTGAGGCGCTGGTAGTCGCGCAGCGACGTACCGCGCCCGATGAAGCGCAGGATCTCGTAGGGACGCACCTGCATCAGCCGCGAGGTCGGGATGCCCGCGTCGCGGGCTTCCACGATCTGGCTGGCGGCCCAGATCAGGATGTCGGCATCCCATATCGTGGCGATGCCATGTTCCTGTGTGCCTTCCACGCGGATGGTGATGCTCCCGCTGCGGAAATCGATCGGCGCGGTGCGCCGCGACTTCGCCAGCGAGAAGAACGGAAAGGCCATCAAGTCCTGGCTGTCGCGCGGCGCCATGTCGCCCGGCAGCGCGCGGAACAGGTCGAGCTGTTCGCGCTGCGGCAAGGCGTGCCCTGGTGGGCGGAACATGGCGATGGCCACCGACGATGCGCCGATCAGCGCGCACGGCTGTCAGCCGAGTGGTGCTCGGCATATTCGGGGTCGGAAGTGGTCTCGAAGCTGCGCGTTTCCGCCCAGGCATCAAGGTCGGCCACGGCGTACATCACACGGCGGCCGAACTTGCGGAACTTCGGGCCGCCGCCGATCACGCGCTGTTTCTCCAGCGTGCGCGGTGACAGGCGCAGGTAATCGGCAGCTTCATCGTTGGTGAGATAGCGTTGGGGGGTGTGCGGGTGTGGCAGCGGGAACGGCGGCAGGCCGCAAGGGAGCGGGTCGCATGGGATGTACCTCCATCGGTAGGTAAAGCCCGGCCACACAGCGCGACCGGATGGAGGCAGTCTCAAGAAACTTGGGGTTCTTGCTCAGGGACGTTCTGCAGGGGATGCGAAACGTCCCCCCTCATGCGGCGGAACGGGGGGAAGTTGCGCCAGACGGCGATAGCACCGCGCATCAGCCCATTGGCCCGGCGCACCAGCCGCCGCACGCGGGCGCGCAAAGCGCTGTCGGCGTGCCAGTCGGCGGCAACGGCATCCACACCAAACAGCCCTTCGGCCACCTCCCGCAAGGACGCACCCGCCAGGGTCGCGTCCAGCGCCTGAAGCGTGTGCAGTTCCAACAATGCGGACAGCGGCGGACGTGGCCGGACGGTCGCCGCAGGTACGGCACCTGCGGCTACGGCGATCTTGTTCAATTCGCTCACCAGGGCTGCATAGCGTTCGCAAGGTGCGACGCAGGCCCGGATGGCATAGGCGTAAGCCATGCCGTCGGCCAAGCCTGGCGCGAGCACGAAACGCAGGCAGCAGCCGGGCCAGCGTGCCACCAGCACCAGGCGCTTGCCGTCATGGATCAGGTGTTTGTGGCCCGGCAGCTTCCAGAACGCAAAGCACAAGGCATCGGGCGGCGGATCGGCATCCGGGTAGAGCTGCACCACGGCATCGTGATCGGGGAACCAGGCCGGGTGTGCATCCCGCGCATCCAGGGCGGGATCTTCCAGCAGGCGCAGCCCCCAATGCCCGGCGGCATCCGGTTGGCGACGACGGCGCAGCCAGTCGCGCTGGTAGTCTGGATGACGGCGCAGGTACTCCCAGGCCAGCGCCGGGCCATCCAAGTGCAGAACGTAGAGATAGGCCGCCGTGGCATACCACGGCTCGGCACTGCGATCAGCCATACGGCAACCTCCCTGTGCTGGGGATGCGTCGCCACGGCGAAACGGCGTGCTACGAGGCCATCGTCAAAACGTCATGGGTGAAGCGTAAACTGGCAGTGTCAAGACCGATGAACTCCGATACGTTGCTGAAATCGTCCGAGTGCGACGGCGGCAACGCACTCCAATGGCATGCCGCGTCGGTCAGCTTGCCGCAGCCCGCGCCAGGCATCATGACCGTTTCGATCTGGCACGCACCGCTTCGGTGCAACACTGCCAATTCAGACCGAACGGGTCACAGACCAGACCGAAATAGACACAGTGCGCCACCGCTTCGCGGTGGCCCTCAATCGGTGATCGAGCCGTTGTCTTCGGCCAGCCGCAGGTATTCCGACAGCCGCCGCACCGGCTGGAAATAGCGATCCCGCATCACGGACTGCTGCCGCGGCCCGACGATGGCGGCCAGGTCGGACAGCTTCACCGTTCCCAGTGCAGGCATGCCAATCCCCAAGCCGATCAGGCCGTGGGCAGTATCGCCATCGGCTGGGTCGAGCGAAGCCAGCAGCCAGGTGGCATGCGCATCCGGGGTGAACAGGCGCACCACGGGCTGCGGGTCGGTGTCCTGCCCGGCAGCGCGGGCCTGGCCGTTGGCCAGCAGGCGCGTGCGCTCGTCGGCGGTGATGAGCGGGGTCATGGCTGCACTCCCACGCATGCACGAAACATCAGGGACGCTTTACCGCATTCCCTCGAAAGCGCAGATGCGCAAGCCCACGCATCCGCAAAAGCGTAGAAGCACGAAGGCACATGCACGGAAGTCAGGAAAGACACGGATCAGGCTCTCCGCTTTTGCTGAAAGCCGCCAATGCGGATTTCAGTAAAGGCACAAACGGAAAAATGAACACTATAGATTGTAGCCCTATAGGGCGCAACAGGTTGTCATTCTGGATTTTGGGGAAAGTTCAGAATGACAGCATTCAAGCCATCGTTGCCCGATGCACTACGGCGGATCAGAAAGGCGCGTGGCCTGAGCCAGGAGGCGTTCTCGGATGTGTCCAGCCGAACTTACCTCAGCTCTTTGGAGCGAGGGCTGAAAAGCCCAACATTGAATAAAATTGAAGATGTTTGTGCCGTGCTGGATGTTCACCCACTCACGCTGCTGGTCCTTGCGTATGCAGGCAGTGATCCCAAAAACGCCCACGAACTGATGGATCACATTGCTCGGGAAGTTTCATCATTTTCCGAGCATCTGAATAAATAAAAGGAGGTGAGTCGTGTTCAAAATTACCGGACTGGATAAGCTTCAGAAAAACCTGAAAGATGCGCAGCGCGCCTTGAGTGAGTTAGACGGCGAACTGGGGGTCGTAAACTTTGATCCAAATGATCCCGCCAGCATTGAGGGCGCAATTCAATCGGTCAATCGAATGATCGACGACCGCTTAGGAGAATATTCTTCGAACCCTATCGTTGGCCCTCTCGCAGAACAAATGAAGGAAAAGTATCGGGAGAGTATTCTTGAAAAAGCGGCAGAAGCTAGATTGAAGTCGGATGGGGATGATTGATGGCTAAAGACTTATTCTCGGAAATAAACAATGCAGTTCTAGATTTGCAGTCCTCACAGCTTCAAACTTACGAAAGACCTCTCAAAAAAATTGGCTCAACTGCTACGACATCCCGACCTTGAGCCATACAACGCCGAGCTCACGGAAGGTCTCGACGTTGAGGCGTTCATCGCTGAAAGTGAAAAGTCTGGGGGCAGCATGATTGGAAGCGCCCAGCTTGCTTGGCCAGACGACCCCAAGCAGGCGCTGGGGTTGACGTTGCTTTTAATCGAGAAGCTGGCGGCAGATCCCGGCTACGCTACCAATTTCGGACACCATTTTTTCTATTCCGGAAAAAAGGTCATTGCTGGAATTCACGCACTTACTGGCCAGCTAATCATTCCCTTTGTGCGGGATTACAAGAGTTATATCCAGACCAAGGGGAGCACGGATACCATGTTAAAAGCTCAATTTTCGCGCAAAGTCTTTATCGTTCATGGTCACGACGATGGTGCTCGTGAAACAGTGGCACGATTTCTTGAGCGAATCGGGCTTGAAGCCGTCATCTTGCACGAACAGGCTAACCAAGGACGAACAATTATCGAAAAAAGTGGTTGCTCACAGTGATGTTGGTTTCGCAGTAGTTCTGCTTACTCCAGACGATGAGGGCTGCGTAAAAGGAGGAACACCTGAGCCCAGAGCCCGTCAGAATGTGCTTTTGGAGTTGGGGTACTTCATTGGTCGCCTAGGCAGAGACAAGGTATGTGCTCTCAAACGCGGGGCGGTGGAAATTCCAAGCGATTTCGCCGGTGTTGTTTGGGAGACGATGGATAGCGGCGGGGGCTGGAAACAGGCACTCGCGCGTGAGCTTGAAGCTGCCGGTCATAGCATCGACTGGAATAAGGTCATGCGTGCATAGAGTTGTGCCCCGCCGTAATGGGCGGGGCGCGGTGAGCGACTATCAGGCGGCCTTGGGCTTGCTGCGCGACCAGATCAGGTCGTGCGTGCCGTCCTCGCCTTCGATCAGGCGGGCATAGACCGTTGCAGGGAACGATGGATCGTCAAGGGTCACGGACACATAAGGGCGTCCGGCCTCGCTGGTCTTTTTCCACGCTGCGCCGATGTCGTGGCCAGCCGCTTGCAGGCGGTAGTCGGGTGCGCTTTCGTTGTCACCCTTGTCGTTGGGAACCAGCTTGACCTTGACGTTGAGCGTCAGGGTGCGAAGCGTGCCGGTGAAGCCGTCTTTCTCTGCGGTGAAGGTGCCAATGTTAGCCATGATGATTTCTCCTTTCGGGTTGAACAAGGTCGCGCCAGTGCGTCCTTGTTGTGATCCGCCCGGCGGGGGATGGGCTGGCCGCACCGCGGAGCGGTCGCAACAACGTGGAGAACCTGGAGGCGAAAAGAATTTGTCCCGCGAGGAATGCGCGCAGCGTAGGGGAAATTGTTTTCGCCGCAATGTTGCGGTCATAAAGCCCAATGCGCAGCCGCGCCACCGCCAGGATTCACGACAAGCCAAGGACGCACGGGTCGCCTCTCCCGAATGGAGACATGACCGACTCGGCATCCCCGTATGACAACCTCACCGGCTTGTTCCCTGACGCGGCCAGGTCAATGCCCCAGCAACAAGGTACGAGCGCTCCTGCCACAACTTGCGGCCACATGCTTGATGCGTGGCGTGGAAGCTCCACATCGAGGCCAGGTGGTGTGTCGGTGAACCGTCCTTCGTGACGTACAGGCAACGAACCGCCAGCGTCGAGCACGGCACGCTTTCGTGCAACCTGCCGCAGCAAGCCGGGGCGTAGCCCCACAAGCGCCGCCCATTGCGGCGAGGTGCTGTCGGAATGTCGGCGGCGCGTGCGCCGCTGCACTTGCATGGCTTCAATGGTTTTTGCGCAAAAAGCGACTTGTGCGCGGCCCCTTTGCCGCCTGACCGAAGGCGGTAAAGGGGCGTTTTGGCTTTGAGCCTTGAAACCGGGCGCGGCCACCGCCGCGCCCGGATTTTTGGCATTCCCCGCGCCCAAGACGGAACGGCTTGGGCGCGGAGCTGCTCCCTATTCTTTGGTTTCGATGATCCACCACACGGCACGCGGCAAGGCGCGGCCCGTGATGGGGTGTAGGTCGGTCAGGTCGGCACGGGCTGTCCAGCCGCGAGGCGGACGGTAGCCCCGCACGTCGCTATCGCCATGCCAGCGGCGGGCGCGTACCGTGCCGGGGGCATAGGTCGCGGCCATGCGCGGACGGTTCGTGGTGTCGTGGCTCATAGGGGAATCCTCGGCATGAAAGCGCCCCGGCCGGAACCGGGGCGCTATCTGTGGTACGGGGTCAAACGGCCAGTGCCTCGGCCTGCGTCTGCTCATCCGCCACGGCGGCGGCTTCCTCCGGCGCTTCGGCTGCCTCGTCCGTCACCACCTCCTGCGCGGCCTGCTGCGTGGCTTCGGCGGCGAAGATTGCGGGCATCCAGCCAGTTCCATCGGCCAGCCGTTCGGCTTCGCTGGCAATGTCGCCTTTTTTCAACTTCGCCAGCCGGGTGACGTGCTCCGGTGCGAATTCGCCCACGGCTTCCAGAATCGCGGCCTTCGGCACATGCTGGAAATAGCCGTCTGCGGTCGGTTGCCACCATGCCGCCATGTCCAGCGCCACGGCCTGCGCCAGTTCAGCGCCGGGCTGGTGCTGCGTGGCGCGGAGCGTCACCACATCGACCGTGGATGCCACGCATACGGCCAGCAGGCGCACCAGTTCATCCTGCGACTTAGCCAGCAGTGCGGCGAACAGTTCGGCGCTGTCCTCCGGCAAGGCTTCACCCGCTACCTGTTGCAGTTCGCGCAGTGCCACGGCGGCGGGCGATTCCGGCCAGTCCGGGGCCATGCCTTCCAGCCGATCCTGCTGGGCCAGCTTCACGCCCAGCGGCAGATCGTGGCCGTAGTGGCTGCCTTGCAAGACAGTCTGCACCATGCCATGCACCAGTGCGGCCAGCGCTACCTGCGGATGCCGGGCTACTTCGATTTGCAGCGCGGCGGTACGGTGGGCACTCAACCGCTGCGCCAGCCGGTCGGACATGGCGGCGGGCTTAGGGGCGTCGCCCGCTTCCTCGCCGGTGTCGTCGTTCCCGGCTTCGCCCTCGCTGCCGAAACCTTGCCGCAGTCGTTCAAGCGTGCGCAGTGCCTTGGCTTGCGCTTCGCGCAGCAGGCCACGATGAATCACGGCCTGCCCGTTGCTGTCGATGGTGACGATGGCACCGGCGGCAGCTTTGACGGCTTCCCCATAGTCCTGCAAGCCATCTTCCAGCGCCTGCAACTGTACGCCCAGGTGTTCGCCTTCCTCCTGCAAGGCATCGGCCTTTTCTTCATCGTCGGCGTCCAGGGCGGCATCCACGGCCTCGGCCAGCGCCTGCATCTTGGCTTGCAGGTTCTCGATGCGTTGGGCTTCGCGCTTGTTCGGGCTCCGGCGCTGCCTCGGGGCGCGCTGGAAGGCTTGCAGGTCGGCATGGGTCGTGCCGGGGGTGGCATCCACCCATGCCCAGCCTTCGGCCTTCACCTCGGCGGCAAGGCTGGCCAGCTTGTCCTGCGCCAGCCGTTCCAGCAGCGTGGCATCGGTCAGATACACGCCGCTATCGGCTTCCGCGAACAGATCGCGGCGGGTGCCACCGCCTGCGGCCTCGTAAGCATTCAGCCCAACGAAGCGCACCAGCGGATGCCGGTGGGCATCAATCTCGCGCTCGGTCAGGCGGTCGCGCAGGTTGTGCGGGCTGCGCTGCCATGTCGGCGCATCGTAGAACGCAGCTTCCTGCGCGGCGTGGTCGTCGGTGATGGCAAGGGCCATCAACTGGTCAAGGCTCACGGCTTCGGCCCGGTAGTCGGCCAGCAGGCGCGGCGACACGTTGGCGAGTTTCAGGCGGCGCTGCACCACCAGCGGCGTGACGCTGAAATCTGCGGCAATGTCCTCGATGGGGCGGCCTTCGGCCACCAGCGCGGCAAATGCCTCGAACTGGTCGGCGGGGTGCATGGCTTCGCGCTGCACGTTCTCGGTCAGGCTGGCGGTGCGGGCGGTGCCATCGGCCACCAACAGGCAAGGCACCTCCCATTCCTTGCTGATGCGGTGCTTTTTCGCCAGCAGCTTGAGGGCGGCAAGGCGACGGCCTCCGGCCACGACTTCGTAACGCTCGCCGTCAGCGGTCGCGGTGACGATCAGGTTTTGCAGCAGGCCGACACGCTGGATGCTGGCGGCGAGTTCGGGAATCGACATGCGCGGGGTCTTGCGCACGTTGCGGCCCGTGGGGCGCGATACCAGCCGCGACAGCGGCACCAGAATCAGATTCTTGCTCGGGTCGGCGGCTTCCAGCAGCACGGCAGGCGCAGTGCTGGCTGCGGGGTGGATGGCTTGGGCTTCGGTGTGGTTAATGGCGTTCATGGTGAAAACTCCTTGCGATGATGGAATGCAGCAGCGAATAGCGCGGCAAGGGCTGCTGCCTGCCCCTGCCGCGCAGGGGAATCAGGCTTTCAACTGGCGCAGGCCATCGGCCAGCAGCCACAGGGCGCGATTGAGGCGAATATCGGAATCAATGCCCTGCACGGGGCGGGTTTGCTGGCGGCGTCCGTTGGCGCTGCGCCCATGCAAACCGCCTTTGGTCAGGTTCTCTTGGGTGCGGTTGAACACGCTCCACAAGTCCGGGCGGCGGTCGTCGAAGCGGCGCGGCATCAGGATTTGCGATTCGGTGATGGGCGCGGGCTTGTTGTCCGTGGGGTCGTACTTGAGGGCCAGCGCGGAACGGGCGAATACTTCGGCTTCGCCTTCATCCAGCGTGATCGTGCGCATAGCATCGCGGGACTCCTTCACGCGCTCGAAACCGCTCAACACCTCGAAAGCGCCTTCAATGACGGAACTGGCCACGTCGCCTTTGTGGGGTACGCGCACGTCTGCCACGGTGTCGCCGCAGACAAGGCCATTGCTGCAAACGAAGCGGAACATTCCGGCCAACATCTGATAGCTGCTGGTGCCGTCGTGCGAGTTCAGCAGCACGATTTCGTTGGCTTCCGCGCCGTTGATCTGGCTGGCGTGGCGCAGGCGAATCATGTGTTTGGTGTGTTCGCGCTTGCCTTCATCGCGCACGCGGGTTTGCGTCACCATGAAGGGTTGAAACCCCTCCTTGCGAAGCTCGGTCAACACGGCAGCGGTGGGGATGTAGGTGTACCGCTCGGAACGGCTCTCATGCGCGGCATCCGCGAAGATGGACGGGGCCACCCTGCGAATCTGGCCATCGGACAGCGGGTAGTCGCTGCGCAGTGAGGGGGAGCGGGAAGCGAAACGGGATGCGAGTTGCATGGTCTTTCTCCTGACGAAAAGGGTTTGCTGTTCAAACCGCACACCGGATTCCAAGATTCGGAGCCCAGCCTTTCGGCTGTTCGGTGCGGTTGGCACGAGGAACCCGGTTGGCCCTGTTGCCACCGTCTTTCCTGAGTTCATCGCCCGCGGCCAAAGGAGCGCGCGGACGGGGGCCGTCAAGGAAACAAGCGCAGGGTTGGTGCGGCCCGCAGGCGCAGCCGAGGACACGGCCCTGCGCGCTTGACGGCTCACGGAAGCGGGCTACGGTCGCGGACAAGGTGATGAAGTCAGGGGAGACGGCTGGACAAGGCAACGGCCGCCCTTGTGTGCTGAGCCGCACGCAAGCGAAGCGCGCAGGCCCGAAGCTGGAAGCCGGGCCGTAGGCGTCAGCCGAGCGGAGCGAGGGAACGATGGAAGCCCGGTCAGGGGCGAGACTCGCGTAGCGAGGCTCGATGCGCAGCACGACAGCGCGGCCGGCCGTGCTCTTGGGCCGGGGACGCCCGCCATGTTTGTTCCTTCAGCCCTATGCGTCCGACACGATTAATACCGAAATATCTGTTACATTCGATACGAAGTATCGAGACAGGCACTCCAACACCATTTCGGCAAAGAGGATCACATGGCAGACAAGAAAGTTATTTTCGTTGCATTCGCTATTGAAGACGAAAGGCAAAGGGACTTTTTGAAAGGTCAATCACTCCTTACGAATTCCCCTTTCGAATACATAGATATGTCAGTCAAGGAGGCCTATGCATCGGAGTGGAAAGACAAAGTCCGTGCCCGAATTCGTCGATCGGATGGCGTGATCGCCTTGATTAGCAAGAACTCCTTGGCGTCTAGCGGACAGAAATGGGAGATTGCATGCGCACGTGAGGAAGGAAAGAAAGTGTTGGGCGTCTGGGCCTATTCCGATGATCGGACTAAAGTTGAAGGCGTAAACACTGTCGCATGGACATGGGATGCCATAAAGAACTTTATCAACGGTCTTTGACATACGCGGAGTGACGTTATGCGCATAGCTCTAATCGTTGGCATAAATCATTACGAGCATGGTGGCTCTTTATATGGATGTGTCGATGACGCTCACGCGGTGCAAGCTGTCCTAGCTCGTCATGGGGATGGCTCTGTCAACTTCGATTGCAAAATGTTCACCGGGACTGGTCCAGCAGATCGCGTCGAACGGTCTTTATTAAAAGATCGCGTTGAGGAGCTTTTCAAGGCACAAGCTGATATTGCTCTTTTTTTATTTTGCTGGTCATGGACATATTGAGGCGACTGGGGGATATCTGCTGGCGACGGATTCTCGCCGTGGTGACGAAGGGCTATCGCTCTCCGAAGTCCTTGCGTTGGCCAACAAATCGCCAGCACGCAACAAGATAATCATCCTTGATAGCTGCCACTCAGGAATAGCCGGCACTCCTCCAGTCGCTGGAGAGCTAGCCAGCTTGTCTGAAGGTTTGACGATCCTTACTGCCTCAGCGGCTGATCAGTATGCAACGGAGGAAAACGGCAGAGGCGTATTCACGACCCTATTGGTAGATGCCCTTCATGGAGGGGCGGCCAACCTCACTGGCGACATCACGCCAGGTAGCATTTATGCACATGTTGACCAATCCCTGGGGGCTTGGGAACAGCGTCCGATTTTTAAAACCAACGTCCGTCAATTCGTCTCGCTTCGAAAGGTCAATCCGCCTATCTCCTTAGATGATCTCAGGCGTATAACGGAATTTTTCCCCCCGACGTGGTTTTGAATACAAGCTCGACCCTACATTCGAGCCGGAGCTGAAGGGGAGAGATCCCGGCATGCCTCCGCCAGATCCTGAAAATACGCGCAAATTCGCGTTGCTGCAGCGATACAATCGCCTTAACTTGGTCGCGCCTGTGGATGCCCCTCATATGTGGCACGCTGCCATGCAGAGCAAGTCCTGCAAGTTGACAGTGCTAGGGGAGCATTATCGGCTTCTTGCTGAAAAACAACGCCTGTAAAGTGTATAAAAAGGAAAGGCATGAAGATATTTTTTATCTCATCAACAACTGATTCGGCGTTAGCCTTGAGAATTCAAGGTCATTTAAAAAAGAAATCACAACATTGATTGTTATTTGGATGTCATTGATCCAAAATTTAATAACGGGGGAAGATATTGCGGCACATGTCAGAAAGGAGCTTGACAAATGCACGCAACTGCTGGCTGTTGTTTCTGATGCAACTAAGGCATCATGGTGGGTGCCATGGGAAATAGGTGTTGCAACGGAAAAGGATTTTCCACTTGCCACATTCGGTGGAAACATTGAGCTTCCAGATTATTTAAAGAAATGGCCGTATCTCAAAAGCACTTCTGATCTGGATATATACGCTGAGACATCCAAAGAAGCGGCCAAGCGCGTGCTAACTGCAAGCAACGAGTCAGCTTCATCTGGAACGACTGTATTCAGGGTGGATGCAACTAGACACTTCTATAAAACATTGCGAGCAAAGCTTGGGCAATAGAAGTGCGGGGGGCAGAAATCCCTGTCACATTGGCGTGATCAAGTCTCTGCCAACAATGTTTCCTTGAGCCACCGCGCAAGCTCCATATCGGCCCGCAATGGCTCAAGATTCGAGCTAGTATGGCTCCACGAGCGGGCTACTACCTCCGCATTGAATCGAGATGTCTCCTTTGACCATATAAGAATATCGCAAAAGGGGCCGAAGCCCCTTGGGCTAGATTAGCCCGCGCTCGGCGAATGATGCCGTGGAGCTACCCGCAACGATGACGTGATCGAGCACCCGCACGTCCACC
This sequence comes from Sphingomonas sp. Ant20, assembly GCF_000783375.1. Lineage (NCBI taxonomy): Bacteria > Pseudomonadati > Pseudomonadota > Alphaproteobacteria > Sphingomonadales > Sphingomonadaceae > Sphingomonas > Sphingomonas sp. Ant20. The sequence goes on along the minus strand of NZ_JRVI01000219.1, from coordinate 16,500 downwards.
AGCCCCAGCGCCTCCCTGAGCCGCTGGGTCAGCGCCCGGTCGGCCGCGCTCGGCTCGGGGGTCCCGCTCGGATGGTTGTGCGAAACGATGACCGCCGCCGCATTCAACCGCAGCGCCTCCTTGACCACTTCGCGCGGATACACCGAAGCACCGTCGATGGTGCCGTGGAACATCTCCCGGTATTCGATCAGCCGATGGCGCGTGTCCATGAACAGCACCGCGAACACTTCATGCTCGAAGCCGGCCAGCTTGGTGCGCAGGTACTCCTTGACCGCCGCTGGCGAAGTGAACTCGGCCCCGCGCTGCATCTTCTGGTCGATGACCTGGCGCGCAGCTTCCAGAATGTCGCCGGCTGATGCCGGCAGATAGCGTCCGTGTGCGTCGCGCACCAGTAGCGAGGAATCGAAGGAAGGAAAGGACAGTTGTGACATGATCGTGCTCCGGTTGCTCGGGCGGAATTGCCCGGAACCGTGGAGAGCACGGCGCAGCGAAAGCAGTCAGGGTTCAGGGACGGCCACAGGCCGCAAGCGTGCAAGCACGCGCAGCCCTTGACGGCGAGAACGCCGTGATACGGTGAAGGGAACAGCAAGACCGCCTACCCCCGCCCACTGCATACACTTGCCATTGGGCAAGCGCAGCGCGCAGGCCCGCAAGGGCCGAAGGCATCAGCAACTGTCTTGAATGTCAAGCATGAAGGCTCGACAGCAGCCGACGTTCACGTTCTGTCTTGACATTCGACCTCAAACAGAACATCATTAGTTACATGAAACGCGACAGCCGCCTGTCTTCCGTCCTGCATGCACTGCTGCACATGGCTGAGCAGGATGGCCCCGTCACTTCTGAAACCCTGGCTCAATGCTTGGGTACCAACCCCGTTGTCGTCCGGCGCACCATGGGGTATTTGCGAGAAGCGGGCATCGTCACTTCAGATCGAGGCCACGCGGGTGGATGGCGCATCCATGCCGACCTTGGCGCCGTCACCCTGCTCCAGTTGCACGAGGCGCTGGGCGAGCCGGCCATGTTTGCCATAGGCAATCGCAACGAAACACCGGAGTGCCTGGTCGAGCAATCGGTGAATGCCGCGCTCGAAGGCGCCTTTGCCGAGGCCGAGGCGCTGCTGCTGAAACGGTTCTCGGAAATCACTCTGGCCGATCTGGCCGCCGACTTCGCGCGCCGGCATGCGGCAGCACGACGCAAGAGGAGTTGACCATGCACCACGACGTCATCGTCATCGGCGGGAGCTATGCGGGCATGGCCGCCACCCTGCAACTGGTACGAGCGCGCAGGTCCGTGCTGGTGATCGACGCTGGCGAGCGGCGCAATCGCTTTGCCAGCCATTCGCACGGGTTTCTCGGCCAGGATGGCGTCCCTCCCGGCGAGATCGCGGCGAACGCACGTCGCCAGCTCGAAACCTATCCGACGTTGACCTGGCTCGAAGGCCGGGCCGAAGCCGTTTCAGGGCAGGTGGACGAATTCACTGTCACGACGTCCGATGGCGTACCGCACCAAGGCCGCCGCATCCTGCTGGCCACCGGCGTGGCCGACCAGTTACCTCCCATCGCCGGACTCGCAGAGCGCTGGGGCAAGGCGGTCTTCCATTGCCCGTACTGCCATGGCTACGAACTCGGCCAGGGCCGCATCGGCATCATCGGCGCCGGACCGCTGTCCGTCCATCAGGCCGAACTGCTCACCGATTGGAGCGATGTGACCTTGCTCGTCAACAGTGCCGTGGAACTGAGTCAGGAGGCCAGGGCCACTTTGGAACGCCGGGGCGTGACGATCGAGGAGGCACCCATCGACAGGATTGACGGGCATGCCGACGTGGCGATGACCGACGGACGGCTGTTGCCCTTTGCGGGCCTGTTCACGGCGACGCGCACCGTTCCTTCCGGCTCTCTGGTCGAAGCGATGGGCTGCGCGCTGGAAGAAACGCCCCTCGGCATGCAGGTGCGCACCGACGCCGAGAACAAGACTTCGGTGCCGGGTGTGTTTGCCTGCGGCGATGTGGCCCGGGCACCCCATTCAGTATCGCTGGCCGTGGGCAATGGCGCCATGGCCGGCGCCCAGGTGCACCGCTCGCTGCTCTGGCCAGAGACCGTCCAACCCGTGCAACAAGAGAAGGCTGCCGCCTCATGACCCCGTTCACGTTTTCCGGCACGACCATCGTTTCCAGCTATGCCGAGAACGCCACGCGAATGGTGCCCGGCCTGCGCGACTTGCCGAAGATGGCCGGCGCGCTGCTGGCCGAGCGTGTGCCGACCGATGCGCGCATCCTGGTGCTGGGTGCCGGCGGTGGGCTTGAGTTGAAGGCTTCGCCGAGATGCAACCGGGTTGGCGCTTCGATGGCGTGGATCCGTCGGCCGAAATGCTCCAGTTGGCCCACACGACCCTGGGACCTCTCGCATCCCGTGCGCGCTTGCACGAAGGCTATATCGACACGGCTCCCATGGGACCGTTCGACGGCGCGACCTGCCTTCTGACGCTGCACTTTCTTCCGCGGGCCAAACGCCTGGAGACCTTGAAGCAGATGCACGTGCGACTCAGGGCCGGCGCTCCTCTGGTCGTCATCCATCACAGCTTCCCCAACGAAGGTCCGGACCAGGACAAGTGGCTCCAGCGCAACGCTGCTTTCGCGGTCGCCTCCGGAATGCCTTCGGCACAGGCCGAGAACATTCGGGCGCTCAAGGAGCGATTGCCCGTACTCTCGCCGGAGCAAGATACTGATCTGCTCAGCGAGGCCGGATTCACGCACATCGAGTTGTTTTATTGCGCATTCACTTTCAAGGGCTGGGTCGCGTACAGGCGATGAACGACTGAGCCCCCCGGCCGCGTTGTGGCACGATGTGAGCCTCCGCATCGTCCTGGGCAGTTGCCGCCGTTTCTTTCCAAGGCCTGCCGGTTCTCACCATGGCATTCAGAATGATCAGCAGCTTGCGCATGCAAGCCACGATGGCGACCTCTTTGGGCTTGCCTGCCGCCACCAGCCGCTCATAGCAGGCTCGGATCAGAGGGTTGTGCCGCATGGCTACGATTGCCGCCATGTAGAGGGCGCTGCGCACCGTTGCCCGACCACCGCAGATCATTCGCTTGCCGCGTGACTGGCCCGAGTCCCGATTCATTGGCGCGACGCCGACCAGTGAGGAGATCTGCTTGGCCTTGAGCTGCCCCAATTCTGGAAGCTCGGAGATCAGCGCAGCCGTAGTCGCCGGCCCAACGCCTTTGACGCTCTGAAAGAGCTTCGTCAGACTGACTTGATATTTGGCGAGATGCGCTGCGATGCTCGCGTCGATGTCCTGAACCTGGCGCTTCAGGATGTTCATCAGTTCGATGATCCCAGGCTGCACATCCGAGTGAGAGGCGTACTTGCGCTGACGTTCACTGACTTGCAAGCGGACAAGCTGCCTCCGACGGGTCACCAAGCATGCAGGCGCTGCTGCGTCTCATCTGCCATCGGCCTGGTGAGGCGATCCCGGTCTGGGCGTTTGTCGATCACTTCGGCCAGCTCTGCCAGCATCAGCACGTCGACGCGATCCGTCTTTGCCAGCCTGCCCATCGCCTTCGCGAAATCTCGCGCCTGTCTGGGATTGACTACCGCCACCTGGAATCCTGCGGCTTGCGGGGCGCAGGCACAGGCACAGGCAAATTGGTAGCGGCCAGTGGCCTCCATGACGACGAGTGAAATTGGTTGTCTCCTCAGCACTGCCACCAGGGCCTGGTGGCCCTCTTGGTCGTTACTGAAAACGGTGGCTGCGCCATCCCTCCCGATGGCTACATCAAGTGTGTTCTTCGAGATATCGATACCGACGACTATTCCATTGGCCATGATCTCTATGCCCCATCCTTGCAAATGCGAATGTGGTTCCTGCAACTGTTCGGGCTTGCAGAGACCAGTCGCAGACATGCGCTCAGGACTGACGCACGGGCTTGGAAGCACCGAGGGATAACGAGCTACATGCTGCGGCCCATCACCGGTGCCAAACGGCACCGGGCGTGAACGGCCCTCCGATCACGTGGAATGGAAGATACAAGGGATCAAAGCCGGATGGCCGCGATTTGGCACCAAGCGCGGGGCGCAGCCCGTGAACCCGACGGCGGTAGGCCGGGACGCTATCGCACTGCGGAATTGCCACAATGAAATGCAACAGATCGTTAAAATAACGTCATATCAAGGAAAATACTGAGGCAGGGAGACGGTCATGGCTATATTGCAAGAGATATTGGTTTGGACCCAGGGAATTCCCGCGTGGCAGAGCGATGCAATTTCTCGCTTGCTGGCGAAACAAACACTGACACCGCAGGACTACGAGGATTTGTATGCCTTGCTCAAGCTGGCACACGGAATCCCTGACCCAAAGAATCGTCAACCTCAGCCACTAACCGCCGACCAGATCCCAGCGAAGGTTAAGGCGACCACGCACATCGAGCTGCGGGCCATCAAGAATCTGCTTAACGTCAACGCAATTGCCGAGAATCAGCAGTTGGCGGTGGGTTCGGCGGGCATGACTGTCATTTATGGCGACAACGGATCCGGCAAGTCAGGATATTCGCGCGTTCTTAAGCGTGCCTGCCGCGCTCGCGATCAGTCCGAGCCCATTCATCCCAATGCCAATCTGCCCGGGGCCAAGGCAGGTAATGCTCAAGCATCCTTCGATATCACGATTGACGGTGCCGTCAAGGAAGTGACTTGGCACCAAGGGAAAGAGGCTCCACCAGAGCTTTCTTCATTCGCTATCTTCGACGCGCATTGCGCCCGGGCATATTTGGATAGTGAGGATGACTTCTCCTACGTGCCGTATGGTCTTGAAGTATTCGAGACGCTCGCCAAGGTCTGTCAACAGCTTAAAAACTCCGTTGAGCAGGAACACAAGCAGTCGGCTGTAGACCTCGCCGTATTCGCCCCGCTGCACGGCGAAACAGCGTCGGCAAGCTGATCACGGGGCTCTCCGCGAAAAACGACCACGGCTCAGATTGAGGCACTTGCCACTTTGAAGCAGGAAGAGCTTGAGCAGCGGGAAACGCTGGAGAAAAGCCTCAAAGAGAACAACCCGAAGGAGAAAGCCGGTCTCTTGCGTTTGCGCGCACGCCGCATTGCGGCGATCGCCAAGAATGCAGCCGATAAAGGACTTGTCGTCGGCCCCGAAGCCATCGCCAAGTTGAAGGCGCTGGCTGATAGCTTCCGTACAGCACAGGTCGCCGCCGCCCTTGCAGCGAAGAATTTCAAGGAGGGCGAAAATCTGCTGCCGGGGACTGGCGGAGAGGCGTGGCGGGAATTGTTTGATGCCGCCCGGAAGTTCGCGCTTGAAGCTCATCCAGATAAACAGTTCCCTGACTTGGGGACGGATGCCGCATGCCCGTTGTGTCAGCAGCCTCTGGCTGCGGGCGCAGAACGGTTGCTGCGATTCGAGGCGTTCATACAAGCGGAAGCGGAAAAGACGGCGCAAGCGCGGCGCCAAGCGCTTGCCGCCGACTACCGCCCATTTGCGGCCTCCGTCATGGTGTTGAACTTTGATGAGGCGACGCAGGCGGAAGTAGCGGAAATCGACTCACCGCTAGTGGCCGACACCAAGACTTTCGAGGCCGCACTGTCGGCGCGGCACGAAGCAATCAAGGCAGCGGTCGTCTCGCATGACTGGACGGGACTGGATCAGGCCCTGGTCAGCCCAGCGGATCGACTACAGGTGCTCGCTGACAAATTGAATGCGGAGGCGGAGGCCCTGGATAGAGCCTCGAATGAAGAAGCTCGCGCTGTGTTGCAGAAGCAACTAGGCGAGTTGGATGCGCGCGTAAAACTCAGTCAAGTTAAGGAGGCCGTGGCTACGGCAGTGACGAAGTTGGTGCACCAAGGGAAACTGAAGAACTGCCTGACTGCGGTCAGGACAAACGCTATATCCCTCAAAGCATCGGAACTCGCGGAAAAGGTGGTCTCCAAGGAACTGGCCGATGCGTTGAACTGGGAATTCAAAGCACTGGGCGTAGGGAGCTTGAGAGTTTCGCTGCAAAGCCGTGCCGACCGAGGGAAGGCGCTGCACAAGCTGAAACTGCAACTGCCGCAGGTTCGTAGTCCGGGTGAGATTCTGAGCGAAGGCGAGCAGCGTGCCATTGCGATCGGCTCGTTCCTCGCCGAGGTGGGATTGAGCGGTGGGAAAGGCGGAATCGTCTTCGACGATCCAGTCTCGTCCCTAGATCATCGTCGGCGCGAGCGCGTGGCCAAGCGCCTGGCCGCTGAAGCGGTGCAGCGGCAGGTCATCATCTTCACGCACGACATCTATTTCCTCTGTCTGCTAGCCGAAGAAGCAAAGCAAGTGGGTGCGGCAGTGGTCACGCAGAGCCTGACGCGGCGTGCTGAAGGCTTCGGCATAGCCGACCCGGAATTGCCGTTCGAAGGAAAGAACGCGAGCAAGCGCATCGGGGTGCTGAAAGCACAGCAGCAAGCAATCGCCAAACTGCACAAGGAAGGCAACGAGCAAGAACATCAAAGGCAGACGGTTGATGCGTACTTCCGCCTGCGCATGGCATGGGAACGCGCGGTGGAAGAAGTCCTCCTGCGAGAAGTCATTCTCCGCTTCCGAAAAGGTGTGGAGACACAACGGCTCGTCGGCGTGAGTGTGGGCGACGATGACTACGCGCAGGTCAACGCGGGAATGAGCAAGTGCTCCAACTATGCCCATGACAAAGCGATGATGGGCGGTGTTGCTATTCCTGATCCAGACGAACTGCTCACAGACATCCTCGCGCTGGAGAGCTGGCGTGCACAGGTTCACAAGCGTTCGGAAGAAACCGCCAAGAAGCGCAAAGCAGGGCCGCCGATTCCCGCAGGAGCTGGCGTGCAGGTCGCTCCAGCCTGAGCCAATTGGATCAAGCGCACAAGAATCAGGCGAGCGATCACGAGCCAAGCCAGCAGCAACGCGGCAGTATTGCCTTCTGGAATCGGTTCATCAGGACCGCGCGAGGCGGAAAGGTCGTCACGCCTCTTGGCTTGTTTCCACATGATTGCGGTGCAGATCTGAAACCACCGCGATCAACCTGTTGATCGGCTCGGCCAGCCGCTTCGGCAATACACGGTGCTGGGTATGGGTTTTCAGATCGGCAATCCAGCGGTGCGCCACCCACACGTCCTCTTCGGGGTGGTGGTTGTCCACGCCGTTGCAATACTTGTAGCCAACGAGCGCATCCGTGTGCGACAGCAGGATGCGCGCCATCGTCATGTGGAAGCGATGGGCCTGGAGGTCCGCCGGGCTTCTGGGGCGCGGGAGGGTCAGCCGAAGGCATCGCTGGGCGTTGAACTCACTCCAGTCAGGGCCAACGACCTGCCCCGCGCGTTCAAGCATCTTGCGCGACTGCTCGTTCTTGCCGTTGACCAGCGCAACGGCGACCGTACCCTTCGAGTACTCCAGCTTTTCGGCGAGCAGGTTCATCCAGCGCACCAACTTGTTCAGGGTCTGATCGTCGGCGAACACAAGGAACTGATGGCGTTGCTCGTCATCCAGAAACGCCGGCAATTGCGCGTAGAGGGGGTACAACAGATCGTGGAGATAGATGTAGGTTTGCCGGCGTCCTTGCTCGTGGCTCTGCGTGGTTGCGGTTAGTACCCGTTGTGCCCACTCGGGCGTAAGTTCGTCCAGCACCATTTCGGTGATGTCGATGGAAATCAGCGGAAATCCGAGCGACTTCCCGATTAGTGCCTTGCGCCCGTCGAAGGCGTGGCCGAGTTCGATTTCAACGCCACCCAGTACCATCGGCTCGGTTTGAACAGGTGGCCCAAGCACGGCAACGTCGAGCCGGAATTTGCTGCCGAATGGCGTTTCCAGAGGATGCTCGGTTGCCACTTGGTCGGCACCGAGCAACATGTTGCCTTCCAACGGATAGTCCGACGCATCCGCATCCTTGAACGCCCAGGGCATCGCAAGCCCGGCACTCAAGCGCCGGGAGAGCTCGGCCGCGACAAGTTCTTTTGCCCGCCGGTGTTCGGGACTTTCCTGGACAGCGTGCCACCGACTGGCTTCTTCATCGTCAAAGTGCGCTTTGGGATTAAAGGCGTGCTGAGTCGGAAGCACACGAAAATGGGATCGCCGACGCAGTTTCCCACTTTCAAAGGAAGGGCTAACCCATGTCACCATCTGCCGCGATGCGCCGGGAGACACTAGAGGCCAAAGCTTGCGCGCATGCTCCCGGCTGCGAACGTCGCGCGCAGCGATCGTGGTCTGGAAAATTCCTTTTCGAGAGAAGACAACGATCGCCTCGTCCATTCCTGTCTTGCCCCTATTGCGATGCGGCAGCGAACTTCGTGGTGCCATCCAGCTTGCGGTGAATCAGCGATACCAGCGTCAAGATGTCCAGCGCGTCCTGTTCGGACATGGGCCAATTCGTCTTGGGTGCATGGGCCAGCGGATTGCGCACAGCACCAAACAGTCCGATCAGCAGGTTGGCAAAGCCTTTCTGCTCGCTTTTTTCGGACTCGGTGGCGAGTGGTCCCAAAGCGAGAACAGGCTGCTGGCCCGCGAATGCCTTGTTCACCAGATCCGCGCCATCGCTGTTCAGCCTGATAGCAGGCGAATCCGTTCTGCAACGCCTTTCGTTGCCTCAAACACGGCATGGAAGTAGTTTTCGTCCAGCAACTCGGCGCGGCAGTAGCTCAGCACTTCCGCATGAACGACACGGCTTTCCAGTGCGGCCTTGAGTCGTCCTGCACGGGCGCGCGCGGCATCGAGCGTCGTGGCCTTGTCGGCATGCCCGACCTTGCCGTCTTCGCGCATGTAGAAACCGGAGAAGGCCAGGACGACATTGAGTTCGTCGCGCCGCCAAGTGAATGTCACGGGGTCGCGGGCGTAGTTCACCGGGTTCATAGCGCGATTGATGAACATGATGAGATGGTTCCCGATCTGGTGCCGGTTTTGCGCGCCAGCCAGCGCATTGAACAACCGCTTCCATTTGGTAATGCCGGGCGACGTGTCGGCAACCTCGATTTCTTGCAACAAGCGCTCGATCTGCGTTCCACTCAGGCCCCGTTCGGTATCTGCAAGCACACGGCAAGCGGCTTCAAGATGCTGTGAGCTGAAAGGATCAATTCGCGTCGCCAATGTTTATCTCCCTCGTCAGGCATCAGATGATGGCCTGCAAGCCCTTGTCGGCGATGACGTTTAGCAGCTTGAGTGCCGGGCCGGTGGGATGGGTTTCGCCTTGCTCCCACTTGCGCACAGTCGAGGCCGAGGTATGCAGGTGCAGCGCAAACACCGGCTGGCTGAACTTCAAGGCTTCACGCAGGCGCTTGATGTCAGCAGCGCCAAACTCCCGCACTGGCGGCGGGCAAATCGCGTCGAACTCGCGCATCGTCACCTTGCTGATCGCTCCGGCTTCGTGGAGCGCCGCCAGGTCGCCGCGCAGCGATTCAATGATCTTGCTCACAATGCACCTCCAGTAAAACACCCGACTGCAACGCCTTCGACAAGGCTTCGGCAGGCAGTTCCAAGAACACCTTGCCGGCGAATTGCAGCGCCTTCTTCTCGTCCTGCGTGATGTTCGCCTTGTCGCTCTTAGGGAACCCATGCAGGAACACATAGCGGCTGCCAATCTTGGCCGACAGCAACGTGCGATAGCTGCCGCTCTTGCCTGCGCCAGGGCGGGCCACCCGCTTCTTGTAGAGGAAGCTCCCAAGTCCGCGTCGATCAGACCGCTTTCCATCTCCTGAACTGCCTTGCACAAGGCAGCATCGGGCAGCTTCTCGCCCGACTGCCACCGAGCAAAGTCCTTGCGCTTGAGGATGGGCGTCATATCGACCTCCAAACTATACCCGTAACGGGTACACTTTTCAAGTTGGCGCGGTGAGGCCGCCCCGGAAGGGGCGGCACACCCGATTGTCGTGATAGCAACACGACAATCGGGGCTGGCAAGGCGGGAGCATGGTCGCCGGTCACGCCGTCGCCTCCGCAGCGCGGGATACGCCTGTGATCGTCTTGCGCCGATTTGCCACCAAATCAGCCGCTTCGCGCACCGGTTTGTCCTCTGTGTGGACGTAGCGCATGAACATCGCCACGGTCTTGTGCGCCGTCAGCGCCATGCCGACCTTCACCGGGATGCCGGAATTGGCAATGTCCGTCGCTGAACGGTGACGGATGCCGTGCGTGCCCACATGCGTCACGCCTGCAGCTTTGAGAGTGCGGCTCCAACCGTTGTAATACTCGCCGTCGGTCAGATGCCGATCAGGGTGACGCGGAGACGGTAATACATGGGGCGTCGTAGCATTGCGAGCCGCCGTCGAAAGAAGCCGATAGGCTTCTTCGCTCATGGGCTTGGACATACCGCCTGTCTTGCTGTCAGGCCACACCACCCGCCGGTTTTCCAGATCAATCCAATCCCATTGGAGTGAGACGATCTCAGAAAGGCGAGCGGCAAACTCGAATTGCAGGCGGATGGCCAACGGGATCACAGCATGCTCCAGGCCTTCCACCTCCAACTGGCCAAGGTAGCGAAACAACTTGCCCATTTCCTCGTCGCTGATCAGGTGAGTCGCCTTGCCGTTGGGGTACATCGGTACATGACGGCATGGGTTGGTGCCGTCAGGGCGATAGCCCCATACCTCGGCCAAGTTGAACATCTTGCGCATCACGCTGAACGTGCGGTTCGCATCGGCGGGCTTGTGCGCCATCTTCTTCATCATTGAAGCGACATCGGGCCGCTTCAGATCCTGCACCTTCAAGCGGCCAAGCATCGGAATGATGTTGCGATCAATGACGCTCTGGTAGCCTTCCTGCGTGCTCGGCTTGTTGCGCTGGCTGGAGTAGTCCTCCATGAACTTGATACACAGTTCCTTGACGGTGGGTGCCTGACGCGCTGCAGCCTTCTCTGCGGCAGGATCTCCACCCCGGCGCACTTGCGCCAGCCACTCCTGGGCTAGCGACCGGGCTTGTTCGACGGTCAGCTCTCCATACAGTCCCAAGGCAGGTTTGCGCCGCTCTCCGGCGTTTGTCCGGTACTGGAGCATGAACACCTTGCGGCCTGCCGGGGTGATCTTGCACAAGAAGCCAGGAACCAGGGTATCGCGCAGTTCGATGGGCTGAGCTTGGGCTTGTGCCGCATCGACTGCGGACTTGGTGAGTTTGATTTTCGCCATGATGACTCCTCGGAAGACCCGATTTCCAGGAGCCTGTTGGGAGCCAAGCGGGTGGAAGCCGGGTCAGGTTTCAGAAAGCACCGGCATATGATGAATCTGCCTAAGTTATTGATAAACCTGCTGTATCGAGCAACGGCGTAGCCCAGCGAAGTTCGGTGCTGGAGTCATGGTGAAATAAAAAAAGCCACCGCGTATTTCGCCAGGGATGCCAAGTGAGATACGCCTTTGTCGCGGAGCATCAGAACCAGTTTGGCGTCCGCGCGATGTGCCGGTGCCTGGCGATCCAGCCCAGCGGTTTCTATGCCTGGCGCAAAGCGCCGCTGAGCCGCCGAGCGCAAGAAGATGCTCGGCAGATTGCATTGATCCGGCAGGCCTGGAGCGACAGCGGCAAGGTCTATGGGTATCGCAAGTTGCACGACGATCTGCTCGATCAGGGCGAGACCTGTTGTCCCAATCGCGTTGCCCGCCTGACCAACCTGGCAGGCATCAAGGCGCAGATCGGCTACAAGCGGCGTCCAGGCAGCTCAGGAGGAAGGCCTTCGGCCGTTGCTGCGAACACTTTGGATCGCCAGTTCGACGTGCCGTAGGCTAATCGCGCCTGGGTGACGAACATCACTTATATCCGCACGATGGAAGCTTCGCCTATCTGGCGGTCGTGCTCGACCTCTACTCCCGTCGCGTGGTGGGCTGGTCGCTGCAAAGCCGTCAGACAACCGATGTGGTTTTGCAGGCCCTGCATATGGCGGTCTGGCGGCGTAAGCCGAAGAACCGCGTGCTGATCCATTCGGATCAGGGTTCGCAGTTCACCAGTATGGACTGGTCTGCCTTCACCCGGGCTCACAATCTGGAGCACTCCATGAGCCGGCGGGGAAACTGCCACGATAACGCCGTCGCTGAGAGCTTCTTCAATCTCCTCAAGCGTGAGCGCATCCGGCGACGCACCTATAAAACGCGCGAAGAAGCCCGGCAGGACGTGTTCGATTACATCGAGATGTTCTACAACCCGATCCGCAAGCATGTCAGGAACGGGATGCTGTCGCCCGTCGAGTTCGAACGGCAGCAGGCTTTGATGGCTCAAGGCGTCTAGAAAACTAGGGGCTATTCAGACACCACGCCGCCCCGCCCCCGGCGCTGACCCAAAAGCGGTCGGTCGTGGCAACTTTCACACGTTCAATTCCGGTCGTTCGTTCATGAAGGTGATGCAGCTGGCGTCAAATGCCTCAAGGACGCTAACGCCAGAACCGATTGACTGGATAGTTTGGCCGAGCGGATCGTTCCGTTAGCCTCCCCGCAATGATCCAGGAGCAGGTTTTTGACCAACGTTGCACTCGTTGCCGGTTCAGGCGGCATTATCGGCAAGGCTCTCCTCGAAGAGATCGCCGGAACGGCAGGCTGGCATGGTGTAGCCCTGTCGCGTAGCCATGGTGATATCCTTGCTGATCTTAGCGACGCGGAGGCAAGCCGAACTGCACTGGCTAAAGCGAGCGATGTCACCCACCTTTTTTTTATGCGGCCTATGGGCCAGGCGGAGGCTTGGCAGAGGAGGACGAGCGCAACTCGGCCATGCTCCGCAACCTGTTGGACGGTTTAGAGGCTGCCAGCGCCCCGCTCGAGAGAGTGGTGCTGTATCAGGGTGCAAAGGTTTACGGCGTTCACCTCGGACCAGTAACGACGCCATTCTACGAGGACGAAAACCCGCGGCCGATCGGGCCGAACTTCTATTTCACGCAGGAACGCGAGCTACAACGGCGCCGTGCCGCCGGTGGACCGGAATGGTCAATCCTGCGTCCGGACGTTGTCGTTGGCGACGCAGCCGGCAATGCGATGAATATCGCGACGGTGATCGGCGCCTACGCCGCATTGTCAGCCGCGGACGGGGCAGCGTTTCGCTTCCCAGGCTCCCGTACAACCTATGATGACTGCTTAGTTCAGGTGACGGATGCACATGCCCTGGCGCGCGCAAGCTTGTGGGCCGCTACCGCCAGTGAAGCGGCCGACCAGGCGTTCAACTATGTTCACCCGCCGTTCCGCTGGCGGCGCATGTGGGAAAAGGTTGCCCGGCATTTCGGCATCGAGACTGGCGAGCCTATCCCCTTCGCGCTCACTAACCATATGCCAGCACTCGAGCCCGTATGGCGGCAGATATCCGCGGGCTTACTCCAGACCGATTTCACGAAGGCGGTGGGGTGGAGCTTCGGCGACTTCATCTTCGGCACCGAGGCCGATGTAATCTCCGACATGACCAAGATCCGCCTTGCCGGCTTCCACGAGGATCGCGACCCGGTTGACGCATTGATCAGAGCAATCGAACGTCAACAAGCTGCGGGTGTGGTCCCTCAGATCAAGCGGGCCAGTTAGGCGCTTGGTGAGAGCTTGGCGGGTGCTCTCGAGTGAGCTGGCAACGCCCCTTGGCGGCCAACAATAAGTGGGTGAACCATTGCCGATCAAAAGCGGTCAGCGATACTGCGGCGAACGGAAAACCTAAAATCTGGCTGGCCATCCGGCTAATGGAAGCCGACCAGTTCGTCACTCGTGGCAGGCTATTCACGCCAAGCGAAAAGTCCGAGAGTTTTCGCAAATAATTAAGCATCTTACGACATGACGCCTCGCTGAGGAGCAACTGATCGTGCCACTAACAAACGTCGAATTTGAAACGGTCGGACTGCACGACCTCGAAGCGATGAGCACCGCAAACCGTGATGCGTTGCCGTTTGGCGTCGTAGGCTTTGCCGCCGATACGATCGTACAGGTCTACAATGCGACTGAGGCCCGTATGTCGGGGCTGGATCCAGCCACGGTCATCGGCGTTCCGTTCTTCGACGCCGTCGCACAGTGCATGAACAATTTCATGGTGGCCCAGCGGTTTGAAGACGAACCTGAACTAGGCCACGTGGACAAAGGTTGACGCGCGTCTGATCGGTTGATTCAAGGCTGTCTTTTGGAGGCGGCATTGGGCGAGCGGATTGGGGTTTCGGATGATGAGTGGGCTCTGATAGGGCCCCTGCTGCCGTCGGAGCGAGGACGTGGCTGCCGACCCGCGGGAGACAACCGGCCCTATTTCGAAGGCATGGTGTGGATGGCGCGGACAGGCGCGCAATGGCGGCATTTGCCGGATGAATATGGCAAGTGGAACAGCGTGTTCCGGCGGTATCGTCGCTGGGTCGTGACGGGCGTGTTCGAGGCCATGCTGGAGACCCTGGCCGCTGTCGTCGAGCGGGATGTCAGCGCCGACATGATCGACAGCACCGTAGTCCGGGCGCACCACTGCGCCGTCGGGCTAAAAAAGGGATCAAGAATTCGAAGGGCTCGGCCGCTCGCGAGGCGGTTTCACAACCAAGCTGCACGCCCGCTGTGATGGTCAGGGGCGACCGCTATGTTTCGTCCTGACGCCGGGCCAGGCCCACGACGTGAAGGGCTTCGGGCCCTTGTTCGGGATGCTGGCTGACCGGATTGAGGCCCTGCTTGCCGATAAGGGCTATGACGCCGATGCCATCCGCCAGGAACTCGCCAAGGCGGATGTCGAGGCGGTCATTCCAACCAAAGTAACCGCCGCATGCCGATCCCGCATGATCGCGAGAAATACCGTTGGCGCAATCTCGTCGAGCGCTTGTTCAGCAAGCTCAAGAACTGGCGCCGTGTCGCAACGCGTTATGACAAGACAGCAGAGTCATATCTCGGCTTCGTCGCGCTCGCATCAGTTACGCTGTGGCTGCCCTTTGTCCACGTGGCCTAGCGTTCAGTCGTGATAGGGGTAGCAGCGCAGATTGACCGCGTGTTCATGGGGCGAAGCTGGATCCAGACGCCCGAGCACGTCACCAAGCCGGAATTGCGGCACCTCATCGTGCTCGCCATAACTTTCGGTTCGCCTTGATTGTCGATGCCTATGGAGAGCTTGCTGCGGAGACCCGGCAGGATATCGGATCGAAATCGGGCGGACCCGACGGTTTGTCGGGGAAGCTAGAGAGTCGGGCAGAAGACGGTGAGGGTGGAGGGCTCAAGAGACGCCGTATTCACGATCACCCGCGCCCATATAGCCGGTTCGGGAAGTAGGGCGGCTCGTGCTTCTGACGAATCCACATCGCCGAGCCGTCCATGATCCTACACGAGGGCAGCCAAATTCATCTTAGGTCGCGTCCGATCTGAAACGGTCAGGGCGACGACTTTGAAAAATGCTGTGCATGTCTCGCAACGACATAGTCACTATCTCGACGCCCAAATCACGCGAACCTGCCCATCCATTCGACCAAGCGACAAGTTGTAGACGGGTGGCGTCAACAATCAACTTCTGATGCGTGACAGGACCCGTGCGGCGACATTGCTGCGCGCCGCCAGCTTGCGCCCGTAGCGCAGCGCAGTCGACGGCGACGACCAGCGCAACGCCTGCGCGATCCCGACACCGTCCTCGCCGGCCGCGAACAAATCCTGCGTGAGCCCCACGCGCAGCGAGTGGCTCGACAGCGCCTGCGCTGCTTCCTCGACCTTGGCGATGGGCATCTCGACCAGCCCTTGATCGAAGGCGCTGAGCGCCACGCGCCGATAGATCCCGTTGACGCCCTGGCGACTGAGCGATGCCGTCCCCACGGTGTAGACGGTGCGCGCGGGTTCCGCCTTCTTGCCCTTGAGCTTCTCCTGCCAGTGCCGCGTGTGCCCGGGGATCGCTTCGTACGCCATCGGGGGAACCGCAGCGCGCAGACGGCGCCGATCGACCCCGACGCGGCGAAAGACCGGCCCCTCGGTAATAGCACTCGCGACCAGCCAGGTGCCAACGCGGCGCATCGTGTCCGCGGACAGCCAGGCCCAGGCCCCCTGCCCTTCCTGATCTGTCTTGGACGATGGAATGAACAGCAGCGCCGAGCCATCGCTGTGCGGATCGATATGCGCGACGGTGACCGCGACAAGCTCGCTGACGCGCAGTCCGGCATCGTAACCTAGCGAGAGCAGTGCCGCGTCGCGCAGGCCCTGCAGATCGCCACCACAAGCCCCTAGCAAGGCGGTCAGTGTGAACCCCTTGGTATGCGGATCAAGCGAGGCCCCGAAGCGTAACGGGGCCGCTTGGCGTTGCGCTGCGCCACGACGTCGGCGTAGCCCCTTGAGCGCGGCGCGGACCATGACATGGCTGGTCGGCGCGTGCCCCCTCTCCTGCTGCCCTGAGAGGCTGTGGGCCGTGGCCAGACTGGCGACCCGCCGGGCGACGGTCGCCGGCTTGGCGCCGCGCGTCTCGAGCATGGCGATGTAGCGGATAAGATCTTCAGGCTCGGCCGGCAGCGGCGCGACGCGTGTGTCGCGGCACCAGTGCAGATAGCAGGTCAGGTCCGCGGCGAGCGCCGCCTTGCTGGCCGCTGCCATCGCGCCGAGCTGGGCGGCAAAGCCGATCTCGCTGACCGGGCCGGGCA
>NZ_JRVI01000218.1:0-3346 GCF_000783375.1 Sphingomonas sp. Ant20 | reverse complement strand
CGCGCGGGCGAGACGATCGGCGCCTTCGCGCACGAGGATGCACAAGCGCCCGTGACCGCGACGCGCGATGGCGACGGCTGGACGCTCAGCGGCACCAAGGCGGTCGTGCACCAGGCAGGCGCCGCGTCGGTCTTCGTCGTCAGCGTCGAACAGCCGGGCGATCCGCTCGTCCTGCTCGGTCCCCGCCGACGCCGCCGGGGTGTCGGTCCGCCGCTACAGCGTCGTCGAGGGTGGCGGCGCGGGCGAGGTGACGTTTGACGGCGTCGCGCTCGGCCCTGACGCCCGGATCGGCACGGACGGGCAGGGGCGTGCGGTGGTCGACGCGGCGATCGAGGCGGGGCTGCTCGCGCTGTCCGCCGAGGCGCTCGGCGCGATGGCGTTCGTCAAGGACGCGACGCTCGGCTATCTGCGCGACCGCAAGCAGTTCGGCGTGCCGATCGGCAAGTTCCAGGCGCTGCAGCATCGCATGGCGACCGTGCTGCTCGAGATCGAACAGGCGCAGTCCGCGGTGATCAACGCGGCAGCGGCGTTCGACGGCGACGATGCGACCGCGCGCGCCCGCGCGCTGGCGGCGGCGAAATACACGATCGGCCGGACGGGCGCGCTGGTCGCGGAGGAATCGATCCAGCTCCACGGCGGGATCGGCATGACCTGGGAATATGCGGTGTCGCATTATGCCAAGCGACTGGTGATGATCGACCACCAGCTCGGCGACGAGGACCATCACCTCCAGCGCTATATCGACCTCGCCAAGGCCGCCTGAGGCGCGTCGAGCGGTCTCACCCGCTCCGTCACCCTGACGAAAGTCAGGATGACGGAAGGGTGGATGCGCGCGCGACCTACCGCCCGCGCTTGCCGATGATGGGCCGCAGGCGGACACCGAGGCAGATCACCGTCGGCCAGAACATCGTGTTCGCAACATCGACCAGCGTGTCGTCCCAGCGCCACGACCCGTAGTTCAGCCGGTCCATGATCTCGTTGAACGCCTCGCCCGCCGCGACCACCGTCCAGGGGATAAAGGTGCCGAACGAGCGCCGCGTGATGAGCCGTGCGATCATCAGCAGCGCCATGCCCGCATGGATATGCAGGATGGTGTCGGGCAGCCCGGTGCCGTCGCCGACCCAGTCGATCCACTGATGATAGAGTTTGGGTAACACGTAGAGCCTCCGCCGCGGGCAGGGTGCTGCCCGGGCGGGGGCTTACCGTGATGATCGGCGCAGCGATACCGGCGTGATCAGCCGCGCACCGCCTTGCGGCAGGCCTTGACCAGATTGACGATCAGCCCCGACAGCGTCGAATAATTGGCATGGTGATAGGACGACCCGTCACCAAGCTCGCCTGTCAGGCGGCGATGCGCCTCAGGCAGCGCATGATAGGGCAGCCCCGGCAGCAGATGGTGCAGCGCGTGATAGCGCAGGCCCACCGGCGCCCAGATCTCGGCGAGCAGGCCCGGCGGCGGCACGTTGACGCTGTCGAGATACTGGTCGGTGATGCTCATCGCATCGCCCTCATTCTCCCACAGATGCGCGACCAGCGTGCGGACCTGGTTGAGCACCGCGATCGCCGAGACGATGGCGAGGAAGGTGAGCGAGGCGGCAAGCGGGAATACGCCGGTCGCGGTCAGCACGACGAAGCTGATCGCCCAGATGCTCGCCGCGGTCTCCCAGATCCGCCAGCTGCGCAGCGCGGCGCCCTCGGGCGGCTTGCGGCGGAACTGCGGGTTGATCGCGAGCGCGGAATAGCGCGTGACGACGATCTCGCGCAGCTTGGGCGATAGTAGCGACAAGGGCGCGAGCACGCCGTAGCGCAGGATCAGCCCGATCGGCAGCAGCGCCGACACCAGCACGAAGATCGCGAGCGTCGCCGCCGGCCCGCGGGCAAGCGGCATATATTCCGGATCGCGGTTCGTGCCGTAGCGCGTCTTGGCGTGATGCAGCGTATGGACGCCCTCGTACATCAGCGACGGCATCATCACCGGCACACCGAACAGGATGTTCCACCCCGCCGTGAAGCCGCGCACGGCGTTCGGCTTCATGTGAGACAGTTCGTGAATGAAGCTGAGCGCGCGGTACAGCGCGAGCACCGCGACGACCGCGCCGAGCAGCTTGGCCCAGACCGGCGTCGCGACGATCGCCACCGCCATGCCCGCATAGCCAAGGCCCGCCGACGCGATCAGATCGGTCCAGTAGACGATCGGGCGCGCCGCATGCAGGTCGCGCGTCAGCGACGCCGCGGCCTTGATCATCGCGATATCCTCGCGACCCGCCTGCGCCGCCTTCGGGCGCGCAAGCGCGGCCGAGGCCCGCGACAGGGTCGCAGCAAGGGGGTCGGGCGTGACGAATGCGGTTGCCATGATCATACCATTTTCGGGTGACGTATCGTCGTCGATACAGAAGAATTCAGGCTGAAAAATGGTGATGGGGCGACCGGAATCAACCACCCGGCCGCGCCGCGACCCATTGCACGTCGACGCCACGACAGACGCGCGGGGCCGTGAAGACCCGCCTGCATCGTTAATCTGAATTAGGAACGCTTTGCTGGCGCAATCGTTAGGGCGGTGGTTCCCAACCGGGCTCATTTTCAAGAAAGCGAATTTTATGAAGACATTGATCCTTGGCGCAGCCGCGCTTGCCATGACTGCCCTCCCCGTCGCGGCGAGCGCAGCACCGGCAACCGGCAACGCTGCAAAGTCGCTGTCGGTAGCGTCGTCGGTTCGCACCGGCACCGCCACCAAGCGCTCGAGCAAGATCGCAGCGGACAGCATCGCACCGCTCGTCATCGGCGTCGGCATGCTCGCGGGCGTCACCTACCTTGTCATCGACAAGGAAAATGACGACGACAACTCGGACAGCAACTGAGTAGTGCGCGGGGGCGGCGGTCGCGCCGCCCCCGCAACCTCTGTCGCCCGGTATCGGGCGATAGACGTTTCAAGCCTGCGACGTGTAGGGCTGGGACATGACCCGTATCGTCCGATGCTGCGCCCTGATCGTCCCGTCGCTCGCACTGCCCCTGGCATTGTCGGCCTGCGATCCGCCACGCTGGGCACGCGGTGGCGCTGATACCGACAGCCGCGACCCGATGGCGCGGCGTGATGCCGATTTCAGGCGCACCGAGACGCAACGCGTCGCGCAGGATATTGCCCGGACCGAAGAGTCCGTCCGCCTCGCGATTGCCGAAAAGCGTATCGAGGCGCTCGAAAAATCGCTCGCGGAGATGCAGACCACGCCCGAGACGGTCGAGATCGACCTGCTTAAGGGCCGTCTCGCGGCGGTCGAGGCCAAGGCCTATGCGCTGCAGGATGCCCCGCCATCCGCACCGCCCGCGGCCGCCCCGACGCCCACCCAGC
>NZ_JRVI01000217.1:0-6919 GCF_000783375.1 Sphingomonas sp. Ant20 | reverse complement strand
GCGCGACGCGGTCCGCGACGCCGCCGTGCAGGCGGGCTTTCTGGGCGAGGCCGCGGTCGTGGGGCATCGGCCGCAGATCGACCGCATGATCGACGTGATCCTGGCAGAGATGAACCAGACGGGGCCGTTCGACTTCGGCGATCGCAGCTTCGTCTCGGTGCTGCGGGACGAGGGAGCGGCGATCGCACGCGACCGGTCGACCTGGCATATCCCGTCGGCCGACATGCTGTTCGTGCAGCGGAAGATCAGCGGTACCGCGCTGCTCGCGGCACGGCTGAAGGCGCGCGTGGACGTGCGAGCAATGGTCGAACCTTATTGTGAGTCAAATGAAAGCCGTACTGACCTATAAAGGCGATCACCGGCTGCGATTTTCCTGTTTTGGCACTTATGCTGCGGCGCGGTATCGCGACTCCAAACGTTAAGGCTGCATGGACCCGGGCAATTTCCGCGGTGACACGCCCGATTTGGAGATTTGAGTATGCGTAACAAGCGTCCCGACGGGATTGTCGACTATACCGGCCCGGCCGGTGGCTGGGGTGCGCTCAAGGCGGTCGCGACGTCGCTGAAGGCCCAGCAGATCGTGGTGCGCGGCGGGCAGACGCTGCTCAAATCCAACCAGCCCGACGGGTTCGACTGTCCGAGCTGCGCCTGGCCCGACCCCAAGCATACCTCGTCGTTCGAATTCTGCGAGAACGGCGCCAAGGCGGTGGCGTGGGAATCCACGGCGAAGCTGATCGGCGCCGACTTCTTCGCCAAGCACAGCGTCGCCGAGATCTGGAAGCAGAGCGATCACTGGATCGAGGATCAGGGACGCGTCACCGAACCGCTGCGCTACAACGCCGCAACCGACCATTATGAGGTCGTGACCTGGGCGGAGGCGATGGCCGCGATCGGTGCGGGTCTGGCCGCGGTGCCGGATCCGAACCAGGCTGAATTCTATACCTCGGGCCGCTGCTCGAACGAGGCGGCGTTCCTCTATCAGCTGTTCGTGCGGCTGTACGGGACCAACAACTTCCCCGACTGTTCGAACATGTGCCACGAGGCGACGTCGGTCGGCCTCCCCAAGTCGATCGGGATCGGCAAGGGTACGGTCAGTCTCGAGGATTTCGACCATACCGACCTGATCCTGTCGATCGGCCATAATCCGGGGACGAACCATCCTCGGATGATGGCGACGCTGCGCGAGGTGTCGCGCCGCGGTGGCAAGATCATCGTGTTCAACCCGCTCAAGGAGCGCTCGCTCGAACGCTTCGAATCGCCGCAGTCGGTGGTCGAGATGGCGACGATGTCGGCGACCCAGATCGCCAGCTCCTATCTGCAGGTGAAGGTCGGCGGTGACGCCGCGGCGCTCAAGGGTATCGCCAAGGCACTCGTGGCGCTCGACGAGGCAGCGCGCGCCAGCGGCGGCGAACCCGCGCTCGACCATGCGTTCATCGCCGAACATACCGACGGGCTCGAGCCCTATATCGCCGATCTTGCACAGACCGACTGGGCCGATATCGAACAGGCGAGCGGCCTGCGCCGGGCGGATCTCGAGGACGTCGCGCGGATCTATGCGTCGTCCAAGGCGACGATCGCCTGTTACGGCATGGGGATCACCCAGCACCGCACCGGGACCAGCAACGTCCAGCAGCTCGCCAACCTGTTGCTGCTGCGCGGCAATATGGGCCGCCCCGCGCCGGGATCTGTCCGCTGCGCGGGCACAGCAACGTGCAGGGCGACCGGACGGTCGGCATTACCGAACGCCCGATGCCGCTGCTGCTCGACCAGATGAAGAAGGTCTTCAACTTCGAACCGCCGCGCGAGCATGGCCATTCGGTGGTCGAGAGCATCGCGGCGATGCGCGACGGCAAGGCCAAGGCGATCGTCTGTCTCGGCGGCAACCTCGCCATCGCGTCGTCCGATCCGCAGGCCTGCGCCGAAGGGTTTCGCAATCTCGATCTGGCGGTGCACATCACCACCAAGCTTAACCGCACCATGCTGTTGATGGCGAAGGACACCTATATCCTGCCATGCCTGGGCCGGACCGAGCTCGATACGCAGGCCGGTGGCCCGCAGTCGGTCACCGTCGAGGATTCGATGTCGATGGTCCACTCGTCGCGGGGCTTCCTGATGCCGCCGGGCGAGAATGTGAAGTCCGAGATCTGGATCGTCGGCGAGATCGCCAAGGCGACGCTCAAGGGCAAGGGCGATATCGACTGGGATGCCTATGTCGCCAATTACGACCTGATCCGCGACAAGATCGAGGCCGTGTTCCCAGATTTCGCCGATTACAACGCGCGCATTCGCAAGCCCGGCGGGTTCCATCTGCCCAATTCCGCCGCCATGCGGATCTGGAAGACGAGCAGCGGCAAGGCGAACTTCATCGTCGCCGAGGGGATCGAGGAAGACGAGACCGCAAACACGCCGGACGTGCTGCGTCTGACGACGCTGCGGGCGCATGATCAGTATAACACGACCGTCTACAGCCTCGACGACCGGTATCGCGGTGTCTTCGGCCGTCGCGACATCCTGTTCATGAACGAGCGGGACATGGCGCGGCTTGGCTATGCGGAGGGCGATGTCGTCGATGTCGCCACCGCGTTGCAATATGCGCATCCCGACCGCGTCGTGCAGAAGCTGACGCTGGTCCGCTATGCGCTGCCGGACGGGTGCATCGCGTCCTATTATCCCGAGACGCAGCCGCTGATCGCGCTCGAGGATCATGATCCGCAGAGTTTCACGCCGTCCTACAAGTCGGTGCCGGTCACGGTGCGGCGGGCCGGCGGGGACGTCGGTGCGGAGCGCGGCGTGGCGCGCGCGGGGGTCGTCGGTCAGAGCCAGGCCGCGATGGCATGAGCGCGGGATACGCGCCGACGATCGACACCTATGCGACGCTCGCGGCGGCCAAGGCCGCGGCGTGGCGTCGCTCACCGGTGGGCTTCTTTGCGGGCGCGATCCTGGCGGGAACTTATATCGGAATCGCGATGATCCTGGCGATCAGCGCGGCGGCGGGGCTTCCTTCCGGCGTCCGGCCGCTGGTGATGGGCGCGACGTTCGGCATCGGCCTGATCCTGACGGTATTCGCCGGCGCCGAGCTGTTCACCGGCTATGTCATGTATCTTGGCTTCGGCCTGGCGAAGCGGACCATCAGCTATGGTGAAGCAATCACGCTGGCGGCTGTCGTCTGGCTCGGCAATCTGGTCGGCGGCGTCCTGTTATCGGCAATCTTCGCAATCGGCGGGGGCGGCGCCGTGTTCGCCAATGCCGACACGATGTTCAACGCCTATGTACAGCACAAGGTCGAGGCGGACGGTATCGCGTTGTTCGCGCGGGCGATCCTGTGCAACTGGCTCGTCTGTCTCGCGATCTGGACGGCGGCGCGGATGAAGGGCGATGCGGCCAAGTGCATCGCGATGGCCTGGATCCTGCTCGCGTTCGTTGCTGCCGGCTTCGAGCATTCGGTCGCCAACATGACCGCGCTCACGCTCGGCCTCATGGCGCCGCATCCGGTGATCGATCTGGCGGGCACGGTGCACAATCTCGTTGTTGTGACCGCGGGAAACACCGTCGGCGGGCTGGTCTTCGTCGTCTTCGGGTACATGCTCGCGGCCAGGACGGATGCCGCGGCCGCGCCAGCGGCGGACTGACGCGCACTTGGCGAAGAAGCATTATCTCACCGCGACGCTGCCCGATGGCTATGTGAAGACGATCGGGCCTACGGCGACTGCGTTCACGCACTACTGGCGGATCGTCGCGGTGCTCGCCAACGGTAAGACCGAAGTGTTCTGGGGGCACAGTAAGTCATTGGCCGAGGCGAAGAAGAAGCGCGTCGCGGCCGAGGAGGCGTCGATCCAACGCGGCTGGCGGTCGCATGCATTCGAAATCGTCGAGCTCGTTCGCTCGTAGACCGTCAGCCCGTACAGTTGGGCCAAACGCGAAACGGCCGCCCCGCACATGATGTGCGGGGCGGCCGTTCTTTTATGCCCCGAATGAGACCACGCGCGAACGGCGTGATCTCGTCCTCGTGCCGGTCAGGCGAGCATGCGGACGCTGGGCTCACGATCCCAATAGCGCTTTGCACCCGCGGTCGCGATGTCGGCCAGCGCCACCACACCCGCATCGGGCTCTACGCCGGCCTTGTCGAGAAGCGGCTTGGCCGCATCGCTGGCGCCGATCGCCTTCAGATGACCGAACGCATCCATGACCCACTGGACCGCCGCGCCTTCCTTCAGGAGCATCTTGCACCCGTCGGCCGACAGGACGACCGCCACCGCGTCGAAGATCTGCGACGGGCTGCCCGCAAGCTGGCCCTGTGCCTTCTTCATGCTGCCATCGGCGAGCTTCGCGCCACCGACCTTGGGCGCGACCAGCACCGGCTTGCCGCCTGCACCCTCGACCGCCGCGACGACCGCGTCGATCTCCGCGCCATCCGACCCGTCGGCAATCAGGATCCCGACCTGACGGCCCTCGAGCGTCTCCTTCATGTTCTTCTGAATCGACAATGCCGGGCTCGGTGGCATGTCGACCGGAGCGCGGAACGCCGGATTGGCCGCCGGCAGGGGGATGCCGAGACCATCGGCAACGCGCGTGGCCAGTTCCTCGTTCACGTTGCGGAGGTTGGCGACGGTGCGCTCCTGAACATGTGCCAGACCGACCTTCGACAGCTCGAAGGTGAAGGCCGACGCGATATGCGCCTTCTCATTGTCGGTCGCCGACACCCAGAACAGCCGTGCCTGGCTATAATGATCGCCGAACAGTTCGGCGCGCATGCGCAGCTTCTCGCCCTGCTCGTCGGCACCGGTCGGGTTGGTGGTCGTCACGAAGCCGTTCGGCGACTCGCGCGGGCCACCGTCTTCGCTGACAACCGACAGGCTGTTCGGCTCGTAATTGGCGCGACCCTTGGGCACCTTGGTCTGCATCATTCCGTCACGCTGGAAATTGCCAGCGGGGCTGCGCGGTGCGTTGACCGGGATCTGATGGAAGTTGGTTGTGCCGAGACGTGACTTCTGCGTGTCGAGATAGCTGAACAGGCGGCCCTGAAGCAGCGGATCGTTCGAGAAATCGATGCCGGGGACGATGTTCGTCGGCAGGAACGCGACCTGCTCGGTCTCAGCGAAGAAGTTGTCGACATTGCGGTCGAGCACCATCCGGCCGATGATCCGGACGGGAACGTCCTCCTCAGGGATCAGCTTGGTCGAATCGAGCACGTCATAAGGCTGTGCCTCGGCGAATGCCTTGTCGAACACCTGGATGCCGAGCTCCCACTCGGGGAAGTCGCCGGTGTCGATCGCTTCCCACAGGTCGCGACGATGATAGTCGTTGTCCGCGGCCTGGAGCTTGAGCGTCTCGTCCCAGATCGTCGACTGGAGACCAAGTTTCGGCTTCCAGTGGAACTTGACGAAGCTCGACTTGCCTTCCTCGTTCACGAGCTGGAACGTGTGAACGCCGAAGCCTTCCATCATCCGCAGCGAACGCGGCAGGGTGCGGTCGGACATCGCCCACATCTGCATGTGCGTCGATTCCGGAGTCAGCGATGCCCAGTCCCAGAAGGTGTCGTGCGCCGAACCCGCCTGCGGATAGGCACGGTCGGCCTCCATCTTCACCGAATGGATCAGGTCCGGGAACTTGATCGCGTCCTGGATGAAGAACACCGGGATGTTGTTGCCAACGAGATCCCAATTGCCCTCGGTTGTGTAGAACTTGACCGCGAAGCCGCGCACGTCGCGCGGGGTGTCGACCGAACCGGCGCCGCCGGCGACCGTCGAGAAGCGCGTGAAGAGCTCGGTCTTCGTGCCCTTCTTGAACACCGCCGCCTTGGTCAGGTCGGAAATATCGTCGGTCGCCTCGAAATAGCCGTGCGCACCCGTTCCGCGCGCGTGGACGATCCGCTCGGGGATCCGCTCGTGATCGAAATGGAAGATCTTCTCGCGGAGCACGAAATCCTCGAGCAGCGTGGGACCACGCGCGCCGGATTTCAGGCTGTTCTGGTTGTCGGACACGGGCACGCCGTGATTGGTGGTCAGGACGGGGACGTCGCCGCCTGCCTGCTGATGCGTCTCACCACCGTTGCCGGGGTTGCGCTGTTCGATGTCGCTCATTGCGGATCCTTGCTGTCGAGGACGAAGTTCGGGGGCTCAACGTGCGATCCACCAGACCGGGTCCATGCAGGCGGCAAGGAATCGGCCTGCTTCATGTTAGGGGATCAGGTCGTGGGCGACGGATGTTGCCCGGACCACGCCGAACCGAGTCCGTTTCCAGCAGGTGCCCGGAATCGCCGGAGTTTTTTTCGCCGACCGCCAGAGCAGAAGCAGGCCGATCGCGAACAGGAACAGCGCACCGAACAGGAATGCGAGGTAGAAACCTGGTGCGAGCCAAGCCGATCGTATCACCGGCGCGACCTCCGCACCGTCCATGGCGGCCCCTGCGATCGTGGTCATCGGCACTGTACTGGTTTCGATCGCTGTCATGGCGTGTCCCCGGCCGAACCGGCGCCGTGGCGGCACCGCATCCGACCTGGGGTATGCGCGCGATTTATTGCACGCGTGGGACAGACCGTATCATTGCGTCACCCGCTGCGGGGCCGGAACGCGCCGATCCCGGCGATTGCGAGGCGACGGGCAGGAATCGCGGTCTCGGCAAAGCTGAGGCGGAGCAGACGGGCGGTGACCGGGGTCGCAAAGGCGATCCGCTGAGTCGCGAGCGCATAGGCGATGTTGGGCAGTTCGCCCTTGCCGGCCTCTTGCCAGTTGGTGCCGTCGGTGCTCGTCTCGATCCGGTAGTCCTTTGGCGGCGCAGTGTCTGCCATCACCGCGCGCGACGGCGTCAGGCTGAACCCGGCAAGCGTCTCGGTCGCGCCAAGGTCGATCGTCACCGAGGCGGGGGGCGGCCGGGTTTGGGGGCGGGCAGCGCCCAGCTCGTCGCGGTGTCGTTGTCGAAG
>NZ_JRVI01000216.1:0-4454 GCF_000783375.1 Sphingomonas sp. Ant20 | reverse complement strand
CCGCGCCCGCAACACGCGGCGACTGGCCCGACACCATGCCGATCGGCGACGAGGGCCTCGGGCTCGATTCGATGGAGCAGCTCGGCGCGCTGGGCGCGCTGGCCGAGGCGTTCGACCTCGACGACGATACGCTCGGCGAGGGTCCGCCGCAGACGGTCGGCGCCTGGACCGACTGGATCCTCCGCGCGCACGCTAAGGGCCCCGGCCGGATCGGGGTGCGGACGTCCGGCTCGACCGGCAGCCCGCGCCTCTGCGTCCATGCCGTCCCCGACCTGCTTGAAGAAGCAGCCTTCTTCGCGACACGGTTCGCCGATCGGCGCCGGGTCGTCGCACTGGTCCCCGCCGATCATCTCTACGGGCTGGTCTGGACCGCGCTGCTGCCCGACGTGCTGGATATTCCCGTCGCCGTGCGGACGATCGGCGCACCGCTGTCGCTCGAGGCGGGCGACCTCGTCGTCGCGGTGCCCGACCAGTGGCGCGCGCTGTCGCGGATGATGCGCCACTGGCCGGGGGATGTCATCGGCATCAGTTCCGCCGGGCCGCTCGACGACGCCATCGCCGCCGTGCTGCTCGCGGCGGGGCTTGCCGGGTTGGCCGATATCTACGGCGCCTCCGAAACCGGCGGTATCGCGATGCGCACGCTGCCCGCGCTCGATTATGATCTGCTGCCCCGCTGGCAGCTCACCGCCGCCGACCCGGATGACTGGCGGCTCGTCGACTGCGACGGCCGGCACCACGACCTACCCGACCATGTCGCGCGTCTCTGCGAGCGCGTCATTCGCCCGGTCGGCCGGCGCGACGGGGCGGTCCAGGTCGCCGGGCACAATGTCTGGCCAGGGCGCGTCGCCGGCGTGCTGCGGACGATGGAGGGTGTCGCGGACGTCGCGGTGCGGCTGCACGGCAATGGCCGGTTGAAGGCGTTCGTCGTGCCGCACCCCGGTCAGGACCCCGCCCGGCTGTCCGCGCGGATCGAGCAATTCGCGGCGAACCGGCTCACCGATCCCGAACGTCCGAAAGCCTATCGCTTCGGCACGGCGGTGCCGCGCACGGTCTTGGGCAAGCTCGAAGACTGGGGCTGATGCCGCCCCGCCGGCGTCCTAGCGCCCCCTCAGCGCATAGCCGCGGGTCTTCTCGCCGAGCGCGGCGTAGATCGCGGCCTGATCGAGGAGCAGGTGGCGCTGTTCGTCCGTCTTCGCAGCAGCGGCCGCGGCCAGCGCGTCGATCGTCAGCCGCTCATAGTCGGGGGTCGGGTCTTGGTCTGGCATGGGTCTGCCGTTCATTCCTCTTCACGATGTCCCGTGACGATAAATGGCCTGCTTCCGGCCGCAACCTGCTTAAAACGCTGCTTAACTGGCCAGAGATGTTGCGCATGTCCGGGCGCCGTTGCACGGCTGCGGATACTATTCCGGCATCGGCATCGCGGATTTCCGCCGTCACGGTCGCCGTCACGGCCGTGCAATCTGAGTTAAGATTCTGACCCATATAGACGCGTGACAACAAACCCATCCTGCCACATCGCGCGCAGCACTGGATCGCGAATCTCGTCATAGGGGCAAAGCGCGAGATGGGCGACCGGATCGCTGGCGGCGATACGGCCGTCATTTCTGGCTTTCAAACAGTCTCTTGCGAAATCCGGCATCTTGCGGCCCCACTGCTGTCGTCGCGTCGTCCGCCCCATGCTCAGATTCTTACAAAAGGAGCAATGGCTTGTCCCAAACCGACACAGCGCCCCGCGCCGCGCGGGGACGCGGTTCGCCACGCCGCGAGCGGCGCGGTCCGCACTGTCTCTACAGGATCGACGATCGCGACCGACGCTCTACGCAAGTACAGCCGGACCAGCGAGACTCACCCGACGGCCGGACGTGGCAGATGAACCAGCAACGCCCGCCATCGCTCGCAAGGATGTTCGCCAAAGGTCTGAGCCTTTACGCCCTTCGACATTGCCGCACCGCAGCAAATTCTGTGCGCATTGCAGCGGTGATTTATCACGCCCACCTTTCACCTTCCCCACAACCGCCGATCGCACGGAAAAAGCGCCCGACTACCATTGTGCAGTGATAGCGCTATCGATATCATCCCGAAAACAGTCGAAAAGGGGAGAGCGGATATGCGCATCGGATGTCGCGGCAACCAAGTCGTTCGAGGGACAGGACGTCGTCTTGCGTGGCTGGTCGGCCTGACGATCGCGGTCGCCCCGCCCGCGCTGGCGCAGTCCTCCGACACCATGGCGTCGATCGCCATCCCCGCGCAGCCCGGCGCAATCGACCTCGGTACCGGGAAGCTCCCCGGGGCGACCGCCCCCGAAGCCTGGCACAGCCAATATGGCAGCGTGTTCGCGCGCAACGTGACGGTCGCGACGCTGACCCCCGTCCTGCCCGATCCCGCCAAGGCCAACGGCACCGCTGTGATCGTCGCGCCGGGCGGTGGATTCCGCACGCTGTCGATGGAGAATGAGGGGTGGGACGTGGCGCGCGCGCTCGCCGCGCGGGGCGTCGCGGCGTTCGTGCTCAAATACCGGCTGAACCAGACGCCGGCGGATCTCGAGACCTTCGCGCGTCCCGCTCCCGCTGGTGCCTCCGCTGGCGCAACCCCGCCACGCCGGGACCCCGCGGCGATGATGGCGGGCCTAGCGCCGCAGATCGCCGATGCGCGCGCGGCGTTCGCGCTCGTCCGCAAGCGGGCGGGCGAATGGCACGTCGATCCGGCGCGCATCGGCATGGTCGGCTTTTCGGCGGGCGCGATGCTGACGATGGCGACAACACTGGCAGGTCAGGACGCGAAGCCCGCATTCATCGGCAACATCTACGGCCCGCTCGGCGCGATGACGGTGCCCGCCGACGCACCGCCGATGTTCGTCGCGCTGGCGGCGGACGATCCGCTGTTCGGCAATGCCGGCTACGGCCTGATCGACAGCTGGCGCACCGCCAAACGCCCGGTCGAGTTTCACCTGTACGAACAGGGTGGGCACGGCTTCGGCATGTATCCAAAGACGACCACGAGCACCGGCTGGTTCGACGAATTCGCGCGCTGGATGGCGATGCACGGCTGGATCAAGCCGGCGTAATAACCGCGCCCCTTACGACGCGATCGCCGCCTCCAGCGTCTGCAGGAACCGCGCCGGCGCCTCGACCTGCGGCGCATGACCCAGCCCCTCGAGGCGGATCAGCCGCGCGTCGGGGATGCGTCGTGCCGCGGTCACCGCCGCCTGCGGCACGGTCTGGACCTGTGGACGACGCGCGGGCGGGGCACTGCCCGCGCGGAATGCGGTGAGATCGCGGTCGCCGATGATCAGCCGCACGGGCATCGCCAGCCGCGGCAGCTCGGCCGCGACCGGCTGGGTCTGGATCATGTCGGACAGCCGCGCCTGCGCATCGCGCACGACATCGCCGTCGGGACCGGCATATTGCCCCGCCAGCATCGCCACCCAGCGATCATAGGCCGGGCGCATTCCCCGTGATAATAGTTGCGCAGCTGATACGCCTTGATCGACGCGGCATCGGTCTTCGCCTCCTCGGTCCGCAACGCGCCGAGATCGGTATAGGGCACGCCCTGCGCCAGCGTGTCGTTCAGCCCGAGCGGATTGACGAGCACGAGCCGCGACACGCGCTCGGGATGGAGCAGCGCGAACCGCGTCGCGAGGATCCCGCCGGTCGAATGGCCGACCAGGATGACCTTGCCCGCCCCGGCCCGGTCGAGCAGCGCGCGGGTCAGTTCGGCCATCGCGTTGAAGCTGTACTGATAGCCCTTGGGCTTGGACGATTTGCAGAAGCCGACCTGATCCGGCGCGATCACCCGGTAGCCTGCACCCGCAAGCCCGCGTGCGGTCTCGTCCCAGGTCGCGGCGCAGAAATTCTTGCCGTGCAGCAGCACGACCGTCGTGCCGTTCGCGCGCGCGGTCGGTGCGAGGTCGAGATACGCCATCCGCACCGCCTGCCCCTGCGACGATCCGTCATACCAACGGAGCGACGCGGGGTAGGCAAAGCGCTCGAGATTGGCGCCGAGCGGCACGGTCTGGGCAAGGCCCGGCGTGGCGGAGGCGGTGAACGCGGCGATAGCGGCGATCGCGGCGGGGATTTTGAAACGGATCATCCGCCTCTAACGACCGGCCGCGGCGAGGTGTCCCGTCCTACAGGCCCGGACCGTCCGCGTCATATTTGAGTTCGAGATACCGCCCCTGGATCGCAATCTCGTCGAGGCTGCTCCGCCCGAGGCACTCGCCGCGCGCGCGAGCTCGGCATCGATCAGCCGCAGCCCGTTGATCAGGTGATCGTCGGGCGTCCGGCCATCCGCCTGCATTTCGCGCCGCGCCGAAATGCTGACCATCCGCCAGCTGTCGACCAGCGCGGGCAGTTCGACCGCGACGAGCTTGCGGATCGACGCCGCGGCCGGGCTGCGCGGATCGAGCCGGGCGAGGCGCGGCGCCAGCGCCTCGAACCGGCTGCTCAGGCATGAGC
>NZ_JRVI01000215.1:0-1602 GCF_000783375.1 Sphingomonas sp. Ant20 | reverse complement strand
CGTGTCGAGCGTGTCCCGGTCGCGCGCCGAGGTGCCGTCCGCCTCGGCGAACCGCACGTCGATCGTCGGATAGACCGGCTGCGCGCTGCCGACCCCGCTGGCGGGATAGGAGAGCTGGCGCAGCCGCTGGTCGAGCAGCGGGACGCCCGAGGCGGTATCGATCGTCACCCGCCCGCTCGGCTGTTCGCGCGCGGTGATGCCGATCAGCGCGCTGAGCTCCTCGAGCGCTGTCGTGCGGCGGTCGGCGGGTCCCGACGCGCTGCGCCCCAGCCCCTGCAGCCGCAAGATCGAATCGTTGAGCGTGTCGACCGTGCGCAGCAGCGCGTTGACCCGCTCGACCGTGTCACCGACCTCGCCCTCGATATCGCCGCGCAGCACGTCGACGTCGCGACCGAGCTGGCGCATCGATCCGATCGCGTCCTCGACCATGCCGACAAAGGGCGCGGTGACCGCGGAGCCGCCATTGGCGCCGGCCATCGCGGTCGCGGTCGCGGCGATCGCGTCGAGCCGGGCGGGCAGCGCGGATTCGGACCCGGTCGCGCCGAGCAGCGACTGCAACCGGTCGAGATAGCCCGCCTCGACCTCCGCACGGCCCGCATCGCCGCTGCGGCCATAGACGGTCGCTTCGAGGAACTTGTCCGCGACGCGGCCGGGTTCGCCGACCACCACGCCGTTGACGCGGCCCGCGGTGACCCCCGTCTGCAATGCGACCGTCTCGCGCGCATAGCCCGGCGTGTTGACGTTCGCCAACATGAACACCACCGGGTTCAAGCGCCAGCGCGCGGCATTCCAGGACCTGCTCTATCAGCAGGAGACGCGCCCGGGTTCGGCGGCAGGCGGCGACGGCCAGGCCAAGGTGCCGACCGGGATCCAGATCGCGCGGGCGTGAAGACCGGTGGCGTCTACCGCATCACCGAACAGGGTGCGCCCAACCAGACCGGCAACCGCTATGACATCGCGATCCAGGGGCGCGGCTATTTCCAGGTGACGCTGCCTTCGGGGCAGATCGGCTTCACCCGCGACGGATCGTTCCAGCTGTCCGAACAGGGCGAGCTGGTCACCGCGGACGGCTTCCGCGTCGAACCCACGATCGTCATCCCGCCCGAGGCGGTTGACGTCGCGATCTCGAAGACCGGCGAGGTCCAGGTCAAGCTCGCCAACGATCCCGCGCTGCAGACCGTCGGCCAGATCCAGCTCGCGACCTTCGTCAACGAGGCGGGGCTCGAGGCGCAGGGCGGCAACCTCTTTCTCGAAACCGCCTCGTCCGGGCAGCCGACCGTCGCCGCGCCGGGCCAGCCGGGCTTTGGCGACACGCTGCAGGGCTTTGTCGAGGCGTCGAACGTCAATCCGGTGTCGGAGATCACCGCGCTGATTACCGCGCAGCGCGCCTATGAGATGAACAGCCGCGTGGTGAAGACCGCGGACGAGATGCTCGCGACCTCGAGCCAACTCCGATGAGCCGCCTGGCAATCGCCGTCGCGCTGCTGCTGGCATCGGGGGCTGCGTCCCCGGCGCAGGCGGCGGATCCCGTCGAGACGCCCGTCGCGGTGCTCACCCGCGCGATCGCGCGCGGCGACATCCTGAGCGCGACCGGCGCGGTCT
>NZ_JRVI01000214.1:0-9033 GCF_000783375.1 Sphingomonas sp. Ant20 | reverse complement strand
GCGCTGGTCGGGGCGAGCCGGTTCGGCGAGCCGGCGCGGTTCGCGGTGATCGCGGTCACCGTCGCTGCGTGCACGCTTCCGCTCGTCGTCGTGCGCGGGACGCGGCAGGCGGGGGCGCCGCCGCCGGTGTTGCGGTCGATGCTGCGGCGCGATCTGCTGCTCGCCTGGACCGCGCGGCTGCTCGTGCAGGTCGCGGGCAGCGCGCTGTTCGTCTATCTGCTCTATTATTTCGAAACCGTCGCGCCGTCGGTACCGGAGTCGGTGCTCGCCGCGCGGATGGGGACGGTAATGATCGTCGCCTATAGCGTGCCGCTGCCGATCGCGGTGCTCGTCGGCCGGCTTGCCGATCGGACCGGGCGGACCAAGCCGTTCCTGTTCGCGGCGGCGCTGGTCGCGGCGGCGGGGCTGATCGCGATGATGGCGGCGCGCGACTTCACTAGCGGTGCGGCGGCGTTCTGCGTCTATACGGGCGGGACCTCCGTCTTCCTGGCGCTGCATGCGGGCTTTGCGATGCAGCTGTTGCCGAGCGCGCGGCACCGCGGGCGCGACCTCGGGCTGCTCAACCTCGCCAACACTCTGCCCGGGCTGCTCGGGCCGGTGATCACCTGGGCGCTGGCGACGCCGCGCGATTTCGACGCGGTGCTGATCGTGCTCGCAGTGCTGACGCTGGGCGGGGGGATGATCCTGCTCGCCGCGCGGGGGCGGCGCTGAGGCCGACGGCGATCAGCGGCGCGACCGGTTCGGGGCAGGGCGCCAGTAGCGGACATAGTCGACCGCCATGCGCTGCGGGAAGGCGGTGTCGTCGATCCCCTTCTGCCCGCCCCAGTCGCCGCCGACCGCAAGGTTGAGGATCAGGTCATAGGGCCGGGTGAACGGCCAGGCCGCCTTGCCGCCGGGCTGGTCATTGGCGACGCGCATGACCGCGCGGCCGTCGACGCCGATCGTGATGACATCGGCGCGCCAGTCGAGCTGATAGCGATGATAGCGGGTGCAGGCGGTCGCCACGCGCTTCTGCGCGCCGCGCTGCGTGCCCTTGGTGTGGTTGAACGCACCGCTGTGCACCGTCGCATGGACGACGTTCGGGTCCCATCCGACCAGCTCGACGATGTCGATCTCGCCCTCGTCGGGCCAGCGGCCGCCGCTTGGCAGCAGCCAGACCGCGGGCCAGCTGCCGCGACCGCAGGGCAGCATCGCGCGGACTTCATAGAAGCCATAGCCGCGTGGCACCCGAGAGACGAGCTTCGCCGAGCTGTAGCTCTGGCCGCCCCAGTCGGGGAAGCGCGCCTTGGACAGCGTCTCGCGACGCGCCTCGATGATCAGAGAGCCCTTTTCGATCCGTGCATTCCGGGGCCGGTCCTTGGCATAATATTGACGCTCGTGATTGGCCCAGCCCTCGGCATTGCGCGAGGTGTCGAACCGCCATTTGCGGCGATCGATCGTCCGCCCGTTGAATTCGTCGGCAAAGGCTGGCGTCGTCTTGGGCGTCGGCATCGGTGCGTCGAGCCCGTAATTGGTCGCACCGAGCGTCGCGGCCTGCGCGGCCAGCAGCAGGAGGATCATCGTGTCACCGCCGTCGGGGGCTTCGCAGCTTTGCACTTCGGGGCGGGGTCAGGACACATGGGCGGCGCTCTCCATCATGCCCCGGATCGTCGCCGCGATGTGCGGACGCTAGACGGTGGCGTGACGGGTCTAGGGCAGCCCCGCGGCAAGCTCAACCGGGCGGCTTCCCCACGCGCAGGGCGTTTCGCGGCGGGACGCCGTGCACACTAGAACTGGCCACCGATATTGAAGGTGATCAGCTTGCTGTCGTCGCCATCGGCCTTGAGCAGTGCCTTGGCGAGATCGATCCGCAGCGGGCCGAACGGGGAGGCCCAGTTGACGCCGATGCCGACCGACAGCCGCGGGCTGGCGCTATTGCCCGTATAGGTCTCGCGATAGGCGCCGAGCGAATAGCTGTAAGGCGTGCCGGTGTTGGTCGTCGTGCTTGCACCGGCGGAATCGAGGTAGAGCAGGTTGCCGGCGCTGTCGGTGTATTGACGCGTCGCGGCGACGCACGCGATCGAGGTCGCGTTCGCGGCGGCACAGCTGTCGGTCAGCGTCGGCGTCCTGCCGCCGAACACCGCGCCAACGTCCATGTAGACGGAGGGGCGCAGGCCGAGTTCGCGCGCGCCCGAGCCCAGCGGGAGCTCGACCTCGAGGCGGGCCTGGTAATAGGCCGTGCCGCCCAGCGCGGTCTGCGTGTTCGAACTGCTGTCGGTCGAGATCGTCGCAGGGATCGTGCTGGTGTCGTAATAGGTCCGCGTGACGCGCGGCCCGACGCCGCGGATATCGAAGCCGCGCATCTGGGGATCGCCCAGATAGAAGCGGTCGGTCAGTCGCACCTGCTGCCCGAGCCCCCTGATATAGCCGCCTTCGGCGTGCGCGGTGAGGATGAAGCGCGAGCCGAGATCGACATATTTCGAATAGTTGGCGGTGCTGCGGAGATACCGTGTGTCGCCGCCGAGGCCCGCGAAATCCTGGCTGACGCTGAATTTGCTGCCCTTGGACGGGCGGGTGCGGCTGTTCGTGCTGTCGAACACCAGCGAATAGCCGATCGACGAGGTCCAGCGATTGCCGACCGCGTCGCACAGATAATGGCCGGCGACCGCGGGATCGCACGCGCCGTTGGTATAATAGGTGTCCGCGTCGAGCGTGACCTGATCATAGGACAGGCCATAGCGTGCGGTGGCCGACCAATATTCGGTCAGCGGCACCGCCGCGCGGATCTGGAACCCGGTCGAGATCTGTTCATAGGTCGTGCTGTCGGTGTCGCCGGTGGTGCTGTACGAGCTGTAATCCCGCCGGAATATGTCGCCGCCCAGTGCGATGTTGGTGTCGAACAGATAGGGTTCGGTGAAGCCGAGATTGACCGATTTCGAATAGCTCGAATAGCTGACTCCGGCCCGTAGCTCCTGTCCCATGCCGCGGAAGTTGCGCTGGGTGATCGTGGCGGACGCGATGAAATTCTCCAGGCTGGAATAGCCGGCCGAGAGCTGAAGCTCGCCGCTCGATTTTTCTTCGAGGTTGGTCTCGAGGATGACGCGATCGGCCGCGGAGCCGGGCTTCTGCTTGATCTCCGTCTTGTCCTGGAAATAACCGAGCGAATTGATCCGGTCCTCCGAGCGTTTGACCTGGAAGCTGTTGAACGCGTCGCCCTCCGCCAGGCGGATCTCGCGCCGCACGACCTTGTCCTTGGTTTGTGTGTTGCCGTTGATCTCGACGCGTTCGACATAGGTTCGCTTGGCTTCGGCGATGTTGAGGTTGATCCCCATCGTCAGCGTGTCGGCGTCCTTCTGGAACTCCGGATTGACCTCGGTGAAGGCGTAGCCGAACAGGCCTGCGGTCTGGCTTAGGCTGTCGACCGCGTCCTCGACCTGCTTGGCGTTATACCAAGCGCCCTTTTTCAGCGGCAGCGTCGCGGCGAGCTTGCTGCTGTCGAAGTCGCGGATCTGGCTGTCGACGGTGACGGCGCCGAATGTGTAGCGTTTGCCCTCCTCCACCACATAGGTGATGATGAAGTCCTTCTTGTCCGGGGTGAGTTCGGCAACCGCGGACGTCACGCGGAAATCGGCATAGCCCTGCGTCAGATAAAATTGCCGCAGCTTCTGCTGGTCGTAGCTCAGGCGATCCTGGTCGTAGCTGGTTGCGGACGACAGCATGCGGCTGAGCCGTACCTGTTTGGTCGCCATCTGCCCGCGAATTTGTGCGTCCCAAAACACGCTGTTGCCGAGGATGTTGATCTGGCGGACCTTCGATTTCGGGCCCTCGCTGACCTCGAAGACGATGTCGACGCGGTTCTGATCGAGGCTGACCATCTTCGGATCGACCATCGCGGCGAAGCGGCCCTGCCGGCGATAGAGTTCGACGATCCGCGCGACATCCTGCCGCACCGCGCTGCGCGTGAAGATCTGCCGCGGTGCGAGCCTGATCTCCTTGGTGATCTTGTCGCTCTTGAGCGCCTTGTTGCCCTCGACGACGATGCGGTTGACGATCGGGTTCTCGCGGATGCGGACGACGATATTGCCGTCCTCGCGCCGGCGATCGAATAATCGGCGAACAGGTCGCTCGCCTGAAGATCCTTGAGCGCCTGATCGAGCGTCTCCGCCGTATAGGGGATGCCGGCGCGCAATTTGGTGTAGCTCAGCACGGTCTCGGGCTCGATCCGCTGCGCGCCCTCGATGCGCAAGGTTCGGATCGTCCGGACGGCGGCACCGGCTGGTGGCGTCGGGGCGGGGGGCTTCGCATGCTGGACGGGCGCTGCGACCGCCGTGCCGCCGATCGTGCCGGCCAAGGCTAGGGCCATCGTACTGGCGCCAAATTCGAACATCATGGGGAGGTCTCCGGGTGAGACCGGGCGCCTGGGCGGGCGATGTTTCCGGCGGATGGCGCGCGCGGCCGGATTGCAACACTGGGTCACCAACGAGCGCGACCGCGCGGTCGCCGGGACCGGCTGACACATGGAGCAAGTGGCGGGAAATGTTCGGGACATGGTCGCTGGCTAGAGCGCCGTGCGGGCCAATCGGCTCGCCCCTTCATCCTGCGAGGACCATCGCCATGCGTGTCGCCATCAAATCCGTCCCGTCATCCGCGCCGATCAGCGCGCCGACGCTGCCGCCGCTCGTCGACAATCCGTTCGCGCCCGAAGTCTTCGCCACGGGGCTCGCCGGGCTCGCCAATCTGTCGGGCGTGATCGTGCTGACGCTGGAGAGCGCGCGGTGCGATCACACGCGCGACGCGCCGTCGGTCGAGCGGGTCGTCGTCGGGCGGGTCGCGCTGACCAGCGGGGCTGCGCAGGATCTGGTCGCGGCGCTGAACCAGTTCCTCGAGCAGCAGGGGCTGAGCCCAAGCAAGGCGATGGCCGCCGGGTCGACGTTCCAATGAGCCGCGCGACCGTGCCGCCCCAAGCCGGTATCCGCGGGTCGTCGGCCACCGGCTTGGCCGTGGCGATCGAAGCGCTGCGGTTTGGCGTTCGAGTACAGAGCCGAGCTGTGGGTCAACGCGTGCGGAGCGTGACCGTCGTGTTCCGCCGACCGGCGGCGTGATGCTTGGCTGATGTCCGCGCTGCGATCAAAGACACGATACAGTCTTGCTTGCGACATGGTTTGTAACAAACCGTGGCTGCCTAACAACAGGTCGAACGCATGACGGTTCGATGACGACTTAGCCGTTGTCGACCCCGTCAAATCCCTGCAGCTTTGCCGGACGGACCATATCCGTCATCGCAAAAAAATGCCGCGCAACCCAAAGTGTTGCGGCTCAGGGAGTATCACCATGCGTCTGGACTTTCGCAAACGCCTTCTGGCGTCCACGCTTCTGCTTGGCTTAAGTGCACCGGCCGTCGCGCAGACCGTCGACCCGGCTACGCAGGCGGTGCCTGACGACGCTGCGCCGGCCGATGGCGAGACGATCGTCGTCACCGGATCGCGGCTGGGCGGTCTCCAGTTGCAGCAGGCGTCACCGATCGCGGTGGTCAGCGCGCAGGACTTCGCACTGTCGGGCCAGCCCAATGTCGAGAATGTCCTGAAGGACCTGCCGCAGCTCGTGCCGAGCACGACGGGGGCGTCGAACAACCCCGGGGGCGGCGTGGCGACCGCGGATCTGCGCGGGCTGGGTTCGACGCGAACGCTCGTGCTCGTCGATAACCGTCGCTACGTCGCCTATGACTCGAACCAGGTCGTCGATCTGAACACCATCCCCGCCGGCTGATCGAACGCGTCGACATCGTCAGCGGTGGCCGGTCCGCGGTCTATGGCTCCGACGCGATTTCGGGCGTGATCAACTTCGTCATGAAGAAGGATTTCAGCGGCGCGGAGGTGAATGCGAACTACCGCATCAACGAAGCGGGCGATGGCGGCACGTTCAACGGCAATTTGCTGCTCGGGGGCAATTTCGAGGACGGGCGCGGCAATGCGACGGTCTATTTCGATTATACCAAGCGCAACGGCATCCTTCAGTCGGCGCGCGACTATTCGCGACAGGCGCAGGTCGATGATGGCGAGGGT
The DNA here is from genome assembly GCF_000783375.1 of Sphingomonas sp. Ant20. Classification (NCBI taxonomy): domain Bacteria; kingdom Pseudomonadati; phylum Pseudomonadota; class Alphaproteobacteria; order Sphingomonadales; family Sphingomonadaceae; genus Sphingomonas; species Sphingomonas sp. Ant20. Next base: position 2,992 of record NZ_JRVI01000214.1, on the reverse strand, counting down.
GGCCTGATCGCAGGCGGGTCGGGCTCGATCGAGGGCACGCGGTTCGCGATCGGCGGGGTGAACCGCAAGTTCGAACGCGACGGGAGCTTTTCCGCCTATAGCGCTGCGACCGACGCCTATAATTATGCGCCGTCCAACTATCTGCAGGTCCCGCAGGAGCGGTTCCTGATGAGCGCGCAGACGCATTACGACGTCAGCGATGCGCTGACCGTCTATGCCGAGGGCCAGTTCATCAACAACCGCGTGAAGAACCAGCTTGCGCCGACGCCGTTCACCGGGTCGGTCTCGCTCGACGCCGATTCCTCGTTTCTCTCCGCAGGCTCGCGCGCGCTGCTCCAGGGGCTCGATACGGATGGCGACGGCTATGTCACCTCGACCATCTACCGACGGCTGAGCGAGGTCGGCAATCGCGTGTCGAGCCTCGACAACACCGCCTATCGCACCGTGCTGGGCGCGAAGGGCGATATCGGTGGCGGCTGGAACTACGACGCCTATTACAGCTATTCGCGGACCAAATCGATCGAGAGCCAGACCGGCAACGTCTCGCGCAGCCGCGTGCTCCAGGCGCTGCGGACGACCTATGACACCGGCGGCAATCTGGTGTGTTCGGATACGAGCAACGGCTGCGTCCCGCTGAACATCTTCGGGGCGGGCAACATCAGCGACGCGGCCGCTGCGTTCATCACCATCCCCGTCCAGAATTCGAGCACGATCAGCGAGCAGGTCGCCAGCGCGTCGATCTCGAACCGCGAGCTGTTCGATCTGGGTGCGGGCCCGGTCGGGATCGTGTTCGGGACCGAATATCGCCGCGAACAGGGCAGCTACAATCCCGATTTCTCGCTGTCGTCGGGCGACGTGGTCGGCTTCAACGCGGGCGAAGGCCTGGGCGGCGGGTATAACGTCAAGGAAGTCTATACCGAGGTCGCGGTACCGTTGCTCGCGGATCTGCCCTTCGTGAAGAAGCTCGAGGTCAACGGCGCCTATCGCTATTCCTATTATTCGACCGCGGCGAAATCGGTGAACACCTATTCGGGTGGTGCGGTCTGGTCGCTGATCGACGACATCGCACTGCGCGGCCAATATTCGAGGGCAGTGCGTGCGCCGACCGTTTCGGACCTGTTCAGCGGCGCGTCGCAGGATTTTCCCGCCGCGACCGATCCGTGCACGACCGCGGTGGCGCTGACGAACACCAATCTGAATGCGAGCTGCCTGTCGAACGGTGTCGCGGCGTCGGTGATCGGCACCGCCTATGACGGCGGCAGCACGCAGATCCAGACGGTGAACGGCGGCAACCCCGCGCTGCGCGAGGAGACGTCCGACACCTATACCGCGGGCATCGTGCTCCAGCCGCGCTTCCTGCCCGGCTTCTCGTTCACCGCGGATTACTACAAGATCAAGATCGCGAACTATATCTCGACGGTCGGCACCACCAACCTGATCCGCGCCTGTTACGGCGACGCGGACAATGGCTACACGCCCTATGACGCGAGCTATTGCGGATCGTTGCCGCGCGACGCGAACAGCTTTGCGATCACCGATGCGGCCAACACGCTGGCCAATACGGGGGGCGTGACGACGCGCGGGGTCGATTTCGAGGCGCGCTACGGCCTGCCGCTCGGCTTCGGCGCGTTCGGCAGCGACACCAGCCGGCTCGACCTGCGCTTCAGCGGTACGCGGCTGATCGCGTTCGACTATAACCCGCTGGCGGCGATCCCCGACCTGACGATCGACTGTGCGGGCAAGTTCGGCCAGACCTGCGGCAATCCCTATGCGAAATGGCGGCTGTCGACGCGGGCGACCTATTCGACCGGGCCGATGACGGTATCGGTGCTGTATCGCCATCTGTCGGCGGTGAAGGACGACGACAGCGCGACGACCTATGCGGTCGAGCGGATCAAGGCCTATGATTATTTCGACCTGACCGCGGCGTTCCGGATCAAGGACGGCTTCACCTGGTCGGTCGGGGTCAACAACCTGTTCGACAAGCAGCCGCCGATTCTGGGCGACAACCAGCAACAGGCGAACACCTATCCGTCGACCTACGACCCCTATGGCCGTGCCTTCTTCGTCAGCACGAACGTAAAGTTCTAGGGGAGGCGAACCGTACAACTGTTAAAAGCCCCGCCATCCAGCGTGATGGCGGGGCTTTTTCCCGTCTGTCGTCCGGGGGGCAGCTCGCTGAAATATTCGGGACAAACCGCGCTGCGATATCCGGCCCGACCGAATGAACCGGGGAGCCAGCCATGTCGATGCCATCACCGCGCACCACCGATTGCAGCGTCGGGCGTCATCTGCCCCGGTCGCGGCACCGCGATGTCGCCGGCGCGTCGATCCAGCGCGCCGCCTGCCGTGGATGCGGGGCGACGATCACCAAATCCGCGCTGAGCCGGCGCTGGATCATATCCGGGATGCTCGGCTGACACCGGCGCCGGAACGGGGAAAGTACGATGACGATGATTATGACGAAACCGCGTTCGGCACGCTGGCTGGCCGCGATGCTGCTGCTCGGTGTGACCTGCACTGCCAGTGCCGAGCGCCCGCGTGGGCCGGAGCGTGGGCCCGCAAATGTCGACGCGATGCAGGCCCGGGAGGCTGACGATATCGCGCTGCTGCTGCACCTGCGGCCCGATCAGCGTGGCGCGCTCGTTGCGTTTCTGTCCGCCTGGGGGCCGCCTCCGCCGCCGCGCGATGGCGGGGAGGGGCCGAACATGCGCCCGGGCCCGTCGATGCCGGGTGGCGAGGATTTCGCCCGCCATCTCGAACGGTTCGAAGCGCAGGCGACCGCGCACGCAGCGCATGACCGGTCGCGCTTGATGGCAGCACGCAGCTTCTACGACAGTCTCGACACGCCGCAGCGCGCGGGGTTCGAGGCGCTGATGCGGCTTCGCCATGCGCCCCCCGGTCCGGGTGGGCCGGGTGGTCCGTTGGGGGCCGGGCCGCCACCCGGCTGATGCGGCATGTCAGCGCGCGGGCAGCGTTGGAGTCCCGAGTT
>NZ_JRVI01000213.1:0-21112 GCF_000783375.1 Sphingomonas sp. Ant20 | reverse complement strand
TCCAGCCGGCCGCACAGGCGCGCTAGCCGCCGCCTCCCGTTCAGAACGCCGCGATCGGCCTCGCCTCGCCCAGCATCGCCTGCCGGACCAGCGGGATCGGCGGCCCGCCATAGCGCAGCAGCCGGTCGTGGAACGCCTTCCATGCGCGCCGTCCGCCCCGCCCCGCGGTCCAGTCCTCGCGCAGCCGGCGGATCATCAGCTTGCCCATCGTGTAGTTGAGATAGGCCGGATCATAGGTGCCGCGCAGCGCCTGTTGCCGCGCATTGCCCTCGTCCTGGTAACATTGGTCGACGAACAGCGTGAACGCCTCCGCCTGGGTCATGCCGCGCGCATGCATCCCGATCGCGGCGAGAAACCGGCAGTCACGCAGCAGCGCGTTCGACAATTGACCGATATGGATGTCCGCGCGGCCGCCGCCCAGCCCCGCCTCCCACATCATCTCCTCGGCATAATGCGCCCAGCCCTCGGCATAGCCATAGCGACGAACACCCGCCCGATCAGCGACGGCACGCGATTGGCGTGGAGGAAATGGACGAAATGCCCGGGCATCGCCTCGTGGATCGAGGTGAAGAGCAGGTCCGCCTTGCCCGGCACGAACGCATCCCGCACCGCTGGCGTCCAGCGCGGATCGGGCGGCGAGATGTAATAGACCGACGGCACGCCGCGATCGAACGGGCCCGGCGGATCGATATAGGCGAGATTCTGCCGGCTATAGGGCGGGCTCTCCTCGACCAGCGCCTGTTCGTTGCCGGCCAGCGTCAGCAGGTCGCGCCGCAGGATGAACGCGCGCAGCATCGGGATCTGGCGGCGCGCCTCGGCGACCGGTCCGTCGACCGGCTTGTCCGCATTCAACTGCGCCAGACAGTCGCGGACCGTCAGCCCGGGCGCGAACCGGGCACAGGCCGCGGCGAGCGCACGTTGGTTGCGCGCCAGGTCGGCCCGCCCCGCCGCCTCGAGCGTCGCGATCGGCATGTCGACCCCCTCGGTCTCGCGCAGCATCTTCGCGAACAGCGCGGGCCCCAGCGCGAACGACCGTGTCGCGGTCGGGCGCTGCGCCTCGACCCAGAGCGCCAGGTCGCGCATCGCCTCCGACGCGGTCATCGCCGCATCGGCGAGCTCGCGCTGCAGCCCCTCGTCCGCGACCCCGGCGAACGCCTTGACCGAATCGTCCATGTAATAGGACGCAAAGCCGCGGAACGCGTTGGCGGCATAGTCGATATGGCTGATCGGCATTGGCGTCGCGAGGTTCGCGCGGATCTGCAGCGTCGCCGCCGGGATCCGGCGCAGCAGCGCGATCAGCGCGCGCATCCGCCGGACCGGGTCGGCATAGGCACGCACGACATAGACATTGGGATCGAGCCCGCCCGCGACATACCAGGCCGGGTTGCGATGCGGCGCGTCCGCCGCCTCGAGCCAGAACAGCTTGTCGCGCGCGACCATCACTAGATAGTCGCGCTCGAACCGCTGGTCGGGGCTGAGCGCCGCCGCCTCGAACCGCCCCGCCGCCGCGATCGACCGGTGCAGGAACGCCGCCTGCCGACCCAGCCCTTGCGCGCTCCAGTCGGGCAGCCCGCCATCATGCTCATGCCGCCCCTGATAGACCGCAAAGGCCGGGTCGAGCGCGAACCACGTGGCGACGAACCGGTCGCGGAACGCGGTCCACGCATCGGGCGCGATCGCAGCGACGGGGGCGGTGACGGGCGTGGCGGCGACGCGGTCCCGCGTCTGCGGATCGTCGGGCGTACAGCTGCCCAGCGCCAGCAGCAGCGCCGCCGTCCTCGCCGGGAACCTCGTCCGCATCAATCTCCCCCCTCACGCCGTAGCGTGCCCGCAATGCTGCCAGCGGAATCGCGCGGACGCCAGAGTTGGAACGGCCAATAGCCCGGACCGTTGACGTGAGGACTTTGGCGACAACCCCGGAGATTGACATGCCCTTCATTAAAACCCGCGACGGTACAGACATTTACGTCAAGGACTGGGGCAGCGGGCGGCCCGTGATCCTCACCCATGGCTGGCCATTAAATGCCGACAGCTGGGATGCGCAGGCGATGGCGCTGGCCGAAGCGGGCTTCCGCGCGATCGCCTATGACCGCCGCGGCTTCGGCCGGTCGGGCCAGCCCTGGTCGGGCTATGACTATGACACGCTGACCGACGATCTCGCCGACGTCATTGCCGCGACCGGCGCGACCGAGGACGCGACGCTGGTCGGCTTCTCGATGGGCGGCGGCGAGGTCGCGCGCTACATGAGCCGCCACGACGGCAAGGGCGTGATCGCCGCCGGGCTGATCGCCTCGGTCGTGCCCTATATGCTCAAGACCGACGACAATCCCCACGGCGTGCCCGAGGCAACACTCGCCGGCATCGGCAACGGGATCCAAGAGGATCGCCCCGCCTTCTTCCGCACCTTCCTGCAGCAGTTCCTGGGCGTCGGGTTCATCACCTCGCCGGTCAGCGACGAGATGGTCGACTGGGTCTGGGGTCTGGCGATGCAGGCGGGGCTGCGCCCGACGCTCGCCTGCGCCGAGTCGTTCGGCCATACCGACTTCCGTACCGACCTCGCCGCCTTCCGCGTGCCGACGCTGATCGTCCACGGCACCGCCGACAAGACCGTCCCGATCGACGCCACCGGCCGCGCCGCGGCCAAGGGCATCGCGGGTTCGCAGCTGGTCGAATATGACGGCGCCCCGCACGGGCTGACGCTCACCGAGAGCGACCGCTTCACGCAGGATCTGCTGCGCTTCCTCGGCCGGTAACCCCGCCTATCAATCCTCCCCCGCAAGGGGGAGGATCGTAAGTCAGTTCCCCAGCGGCACGATCACCTCGTCCGGGTGCGCGACGTTCAGCTCCTTGCGGACCATCTCGTCGACCATGTCCGGATTGGCATGGTCCGGGTTGAGCAGCGCCACCCGGTTCTTGAGCACCTCGCGCTTGCGGTCGAGCACGGCATAGTCGCGCTCCCGCTTCGCCAGCTGCCGCTTGTAATCACCGTACGCGAACATCCCGTTCGGCCCGAGCACGGCATAGGCGCCGAAGAACGCCATCAGCGTCAGCCCCAGCGCAGGCCAGGCGGCCTTGCGCATCGTCCGCCGCAACTTGGTGCTCTTCGTCGTGCTGGTCGTGCGCGCCATGGGGTCCTCCGGGTCTTAGCCTATCAGCCGCCGATCAGGATGTCGCGACCCGCATAGCGCGCCGCGTCGCCCAGCTCTTCCTCGATCCGGATCAGCTGGTTGTACTTGGCGAGCCGGTCCGACCGCGCAAGGCTGCCCGTCTTGATCTGCCCGCAATTGGTCGCGACCGCGAGGTCGGCGATCGTCGAATCCTCGGTCTCGCCCGAGCGATGCGACATCACCGCGGTGTACTTGGCGCGCTGTGCCATCGACACGGCTTCCAGCGTCTCGGTCAGCGTGCCGATCTGGTTGACCTTCACCAGCAGCGAATTGGCATAGCCGCCCTCGATCCCGCGCTTCAGCCGCTTCGGGTTGGTCACGAACAGATCGTCGCCGACCAGCTGGACCTTGTCGCCGATCAGGTCGGTGAGCGTCTTCCAGCCCTCCCAGTCGTCCTCGCCCATGCCGTCCTCGATCGAGAAGATCGGATAGCGGCGCGTCAGGTCGGCAAGATACTCGGCCATCTCGGCGCTCTCGAGGATCTTCCCCTCGCCCGAAATGTCATACTTGCCGTTCTTGTAGAACTCGGTCGCGGCGCAATCGAGCGCGAGCATCACGTCCTCGCCGGGCTTGTAGCCGGCCTTCTCGATGCTCGACATGATGAAGTCGAGCGCCTCGGTCGTGCTGCCGATGTTCGGCGCGAAACCGCCCTCGTCGCCGACGCTGGTCGACAGGCCCTTCGCGCTCAGGCCCTTCTTCAGCGTGTGGAAGATCTCCGAGCCGCAGCGCACCGCCTCGAGGATGTTCGACGCACCGACCGGCACGATCATGAATTCCTGGAAATCGATCGGGTTGTCGGCATGCTCGCCGCCGTTGATGATGTTCATCATCGGCACCGGCAGCAGATGCGCCTGGACGCCGCCGACATAGCGGTAGAGCGGCAGGCCGCGTGCTTCGGCGGCCGCCTTGGCCGCGGCCAGGCTGACGCCCAGGATCGCGTTCGCGCCCAGACGCGCCTTGTTCTCGGTGCCGTCGAGCTCGATCATCGCGCGGTCGAGGTCCGACTGGTCCTCCGCGTCCATGCCCAGCACCGTGTCGGTGATCTCGTCATTGACCGCGTCGACCGCGCTGTCGACGCCCTTGCCGCCCCAGCGCGTGGCGTCGCCGTCACGCTTCTCGACCGCCTCGTGCGCACCGGTCGAGGCGCCCGACGGCACCGCGGCGCGGCCGAAGCTGCCATCCTCGAGCAGGACGTCGACCTCGATCGTCGGATTGCCCCGGCTATCGAGGATCTGGCGGGCGTGAATGTCGATGATTGCGGTCACGTAACGATGCTCCTACAAATCCCCAAGCTGGTCGATCGCCCGGGACGTTCGCGCTGCCTCTACCGCCTCGCGTCATATCGGGCAATCGGGCCGACTAGGGGAACCGTGCCTGCGCACCGGTGTTGAGGGCGTAGCATTTCGAAAGGGACGACCATGGCCGATACCGACGCACAGCCGATGACCACAGGCGATGTCGCCGCCGCCGGCACTGCCACCACCGCAGAGCCGCTGAAGGGCGGCGTCACGCGGCTCGACGACGCCGCTGACACCACCGGCACCAAGGCGACCGAGGCCAAGCAGGTGATCAAGGACAATGCCAGCAAATATGGCCAGCAGGCCGCCGACAAGGCGCGCCTGTTCGCCGAGGACGGCAAGGCCCGCGCCGGCACCGCGCTCGAGCAGGTCGCACAGTTGCTGACCGACGCTGCGGCGCAGGTCGATGACAAGCTCGGCGCGCAATATGGCGGCTATGCCCGCAGCGCCGCGGACAGCGTCTCGGGCTTCGCCGAGCAGGTCCGTGCCAAGGACATCGACGCGCTGGTCGACGACGTCACCGCGCTCGTCCGCAAGTCGCCCGCCGTTGCGGTCGGTGCGGCCGCGGCCCTCGGCTTCGTCGTGGCACGACTGGTCCAGTCGGGCATCGATGCAAACCCGAAGGACTGAGGTCTTGGCGGATCCCATGCCCTTTGCGCTCGATGGTGAGGAAAGCCTGACCGCGGTCGTCGGCCGTCTGGCCGGCGAGACGCGTGCGCTCGCGACCGCGGAAATCGCTGTGTACAAGGCAAAGTTCGGCGAGACGGCGACGGCGTACAAATCGGCTGCGATGTTCTTCGCCATTGCCGGGGTGTTGGCGCTGGCCGCGTTGATCGCACTTCTGGTCGGTGCGATCTTGACGCTGGCGACGCTGGTGGGGCCAGGATGGGCGACGGCCATCGTCGTCCTAGTCGTGTTGGCGATTGCGGCGCGCTCGCGATGGTCGGCAAGTCGAAGCTCAAGCCCGAAAGCGAGCCCGCCACATGACATCCGCCAAAGTCGCCGCCGCAGAGATCGAAGCGGCCCTCGCCCGCCAGCGCGTCATGATGACGATCGGGCAGTTGCAGGACCGCCTCAATCCGCGTCGGCTGGCGCTCAACGCCAGCCGCGACGTTGCCGATGTCGGCACCGCCGCGCTCAATGCCAGTGTCGAGACGGTACGCCGCAACCCCGGTCCCGCCGCGGGCGCCGCGGCTGTGGCGGGACTGTTTCTCGCCCGCCACCGTATCGTCGGACTGTTTCGCCGCGGGCGCTGATCGCGCCCCAACCATATTGTCCCGGCCGCGTCCCGATGGCGCCGCCGGAAATCAGAAGGACCGTCCCATGACCGACGCCCACACCAAGATCGAAAACGCCGAACATCGCCTGCGCGAGGGTCTCGATACCGTTCGCGACACCGCCGCCAAGGTCTATCACGACGCCGGCGACAAGGCTGCCGAGCGCTCGACGCGTCGAAGGAAACCGCACGTCGCACCGTCAACAGCCTCGAATCCAACCCGCTCGGCATTCTCGTCGGCGGTCTGGTCGTCGGTGCGCTCGCGGGTGTGCTGATCCCGCGCTCCGCGCGTGAGAAGTCGTTGCTCGCGCCGCTCGGCAAGCGTCTCGGCGAGACCGCGATCGCCGCCACCGCCGCCGCCAAGGCGGCCGGCCAGTCGGAGCTCGGCGAGCTCGGCCTCACCAAGGACAATGCCCGTGGCCAGGCCAAGGGTCTCGTCGAGGGAATCGTCAAGGCGCTGACGACCGCGGGTACCGCAGGTGCGAAGGCCGTATCGCAAAAGACCCCCGGCTAAAGGACCGGTCCGCAAAGGGTTCAAAGCGCGGGTCGAACACGCTAGGGCGTCTGCAACCCCCATTCCAAGGACAGCAGCGCATGAGCAAGCTTCATCTCGTATTCGGCGGCCGCGTCAGCGACCCGCGCACCCTGGATTTAACGACCTCAGCAAGATCGAATTCGTCGGTGTATTCCCCGACTATGCCAGCGCCGAAAAGGCCTGGCGTGCTGCAGCGCAGCGCACGGTCGACGATGCCGAGATGAAGTTCGTCGTCGTGCATCTCCACCGCATGCTCGAACCGAACCTGACGACGAACCCGACGGCGTAAGACGCCGCGCGGCAACGAGGCGGCCCGGACCGCGGTCGGCACCCGGTGCTCGACCGCACACCGCCTCTACGCCTTATGGCTGGCTAAGGACGGCAACCCCTAATCCGTCATCCCGACGAAAGTCGGGACCCAGAGCCGCAGACGCCATCCGGCGTCACCTGCCTACCGGCTCATCCCCACCCCCGTCATCCTGACGAAAGTCAGGATCCAGAGCCACAGGCGACACGCCCCGCAACCCTGGATCCTGACTTTCGTCAGGATGACGGGCGTGTTTAATACGACTGCAACACGTGAACGACCCGCACCCGGCAATCAAGCGTCCGGTACCGCCACAACAACAACGGCCGCGCGAGCACTAGTCCCGCCAGAAACCCGCCGATATGCGCGCCGACCGCGATCGAGCCATTGGCCCCGACCGACGCGCCGAACCCCGCGACCCCCATCATCAGCTGGATACCGATCCACGCCGCGGCCAGCCAGAGCACGTGTACGACCCCCGCCGGCACCGGTCCGATCGCGCGCGCGCGTCGCTCACCATAGAGCAGCGCATAGCGCCCACGACCGCCGAGATCGCGCCGCTGGCGCCGACCATCGGCGCAATCGATCGCGGATCGAGCACCCATTGCCCGGCGGCCGCGAAATACGCGCCGACGATGTAGAGGACGACGATCTGCGCAGTGCCGATCGCGCGCTCGACGAACTGTCCGCAATAGACCAGCATGACGAGGTTGAGCGCGAGATGCGCCCAGCCGCCATGCAGCAGCGCCGCGGTCAGCGGCGTCGCCCAGGCGGGGATCGCGAAGTCGTGACCGCCCGCCATGCCGAGCTCGGTCAGCCGGAGCGGGATGAAGCCCGCATTCACCACCCAATAGGGCAGCGCGCCGGTCACCAGCAAAAGCCCCGAGATCACGACCGTCACGATCGTGATGATCGCCGTCGCCCGCGTCTCGAAAAATGTCATGATGCCTAGATGAACTCGATCTTGGAGACGACGTAATAGCGCTCGCCGGCGGGCACCGTGACCTCGACCTCTTCGTCGAGCTTGCGCCCGATCAGCCCGCGGCCCAGCGGCGAGTTGTACGAGATCCGGCCGGTCTTGGCGTTCGCCTCGGTCTGGCCGACGATCTGGTACTTCACCGGCTTGTCGTTCTCGTCGAGCAAAGTGACGGTCGCGCCGAACACGACCTTGTCGCCCGAAAGCTCCTTGGGGTCGATGATCTGCGCGCGGCTCAGCTTGTCCTCAATGTCCGAGATCGATGCCTCGACCTGGCCCTGACGCTCCTTGGCGGCGTGATATTCGGCGTTCTCCGACAGGTCGCCATGCGCCCGCGCTTCCTCGATCGCATCGACGATCGTCGGACGTTCGGCCTTGAGGCGCTTCAGATCCGCCGACAGCGTCTCATAGCCCTCTTGCAGCATTGGCATCTTTTCGACGGTCGCCATATCTCGTCCCCAATTCATTACCCAACGCAAGCCGTTACGCGGCCCGCTCACACATCACGCTCTCATGTCGGGATCAGTTGTGCGACTGCGAATAATAGGATTGCAAGGGCCGTACTTCAAGGCTGTGCGTCGAAAGCTTCGCGATCGCCTTGGCTGCCTCGAGCGAGGCGGGGGCGGTCGTGAAGTAGGGAATCCGCTGGCCGAGCGCGGACGCGCGGATCGGCTGCGAGTCCTTCAGGCTCTGCCACCCCTCGGTCGTGTTGAAGATCAGCGCGATGTCGCCGTCCTTGATCCGGTCGACGATATGCGGCCGGCCCTGCGCGACCTTGTTGACCGTTTCCACCGGCAGGCCGGCGCGGGCGAGATGTTCCGCGGTGCCCCCGGTCGCGACGATCGAGAAGCCGGTGTCGACCAGCGCCTTGACCGCCTCGACGATCATCGCCTTGTCGCTGTCCTTCACGCTGACGAAGACGCTGCCCTTGGTCGGCAGGATCGTCCCCGCGCCGAGCTGTGCTTTCGCAAACGCGATCGTGAAATCGGGATCGATTCCCATGACTTCGCCGGTCGACTTCATTTCGGGTGACAGCACGGGATCGACGCCGGGGAACTTGTTGAAAGGGAACACCGCCTCCTTCACCGCATAATAATCGATATGCCGGTCGATCTTGGGCAGGTCCTTCAGCTGCTCGCCCGCCATCACGCGCGCGGCGATCTTGGCGATCGGCGCACCGATCGCCTTGGCGACGAACGGCACGGTCCGCGACGCGCGCGGATTGACCTCGATGAGGTAGACCAGCCCGTCCTTCACCGCGAACTGGATGTTCATGAGGCCCACGACCGACAGCGCATGCGCGAGCGCGACCGTCTGCCGCTCGATCTCGGCGACGATTTCCGCCGACAGCGAGTACGGCGGGATCGAGCAGGCGCTGTCGCCCGAATGGACGCCCGCCTCCTCGATATGCTGCAGCACGCCCGCGACGACGACATCGGTCCCGTCGCAGATCGCGTCGACATCGACCTCGATCGCATCGCGCAGATACTGGTCGATCAGCACCGGCGAGTCGCCCGACACCTGCACCGCGGTCGCGATATAGTGCTCGAGCTGCCCCAGCGTGTCGACGATCTCCATCGCCCGCCCGCCAAGCACATAGCTCGGTCGCATCAGCACCGGATAGCCGATCCGCTCGGCCGCCGCGACCGCCTCGTCGCGGCTGCGCGCAAGGCCATTGGCGGGCTGCCGAAGCCCCAGCTTGGTGATCAGCGCGGCGAACCGCTCGCGGTCCTCCGCCAGATCGATCGCGTCGGGCGTCGTCCCCAGGATCGGGATCCCGGCGGCTTCCAGTGCGCGCGCGAGGTTCAGCGGGGTCTGCCCGCCAAACTGCACGATCACGCCGACCAGCTCGCCCTTCGACGCCTCGACATGCAGGATCTCGAGCACGTCCTCGGCGGTCAGCGGCTCGAAATACAGCCGGTCGCTGGTGTCGTAATCGGTCGACACGGTCTCCGGATTGCAGTTGACCATGATCGTCTCATAGCCCGCATCGGCGAGTGCGAAGCACGCATGGCAGCAGCAATAATCGAACTCGATCCCCTGCCCGATCCGGTTCGGCCCGCCGCCGAGAATGACGATCTTCTTCCGGTCGGTCGGCGCGGACTCGTTCTCGGGCTCGCCAAAGCTCGGCGCCTCGTAGGTCGAATACATATACGGCGTCTTGGCGTCGAATTCGGCCGCGCAGGTATCGATCCGCTTGAACACCGGCCGCACGCCGAGCTTCAGGCGATGCTGGCGCACCTCCTCCTCGGTCACGCCGCCGGTCATCGCCTTGACGACCTCGTGGATCAGCCCCGACCCGCGCGCGATCCCGCGGTTCATGCCGCGCAGATTGGCGGATTGCAGCGCGAGCCAGGCGAGCCTCTTGTCGCTGAAGCCCATGCTCTTCAGACGCCGCATCCCCGCCGCGTCGATCGGCAGCCCGTCCTTCATCACCTCGGCCTCGGCCGCGATGATCTCGGCGATCCGCTCGAGGAACCACGGATCATACTTTGCGATCGCGTGCACCTCGCGACGGTGAAGCCCTCGCGCAACGCCTGCGCGGCGACCAGCAGCCGGTCGGGGGTCGCGACGGCCAGTGCCGCCTCGATCTCCGCGCGCGGCGCGCCGACCAGATGGTCGACCTGGTTGAAGCCCGACAGCCCGGTCTCGAGCCCGCGCAGCGCCTTCTGCATCGATTCATGGATGTTGCGGCCGATCGCCATCACCTCGCCGACCGACTTCATCGCGGTGCCGAGCGTGCTCGACGCGCCCTTGAACTTCTCGAACGCAAAGCGCGGGATCTTGGTGACGACATAGTCGATCGTCGGCTCGAAGCTCGCGGGCGTCGCGCCGGTGATGTCGTTCTCGATCTCGTCGAGCGTGTAGCCGACCGCGAGCTTGGCCGCGACCTTGGCGATCGGGAAGCCCGTCGCCTTCGACGCCAGCGCCGACGAGCGCGACACGCGCGGGTTCATCTCGATGACGACCAGCCGGCCGTCCTTCGGATTGACTGCGAACTGGACGTTCGAACCGCCTGTTTCGACACCGATTTCCCGCAGCACCGCGATCGATGCGTTGCGCATGATCTGGTATTCCTTGTCGGTCAGCGTCAGCGCCGGCGCGACCGTGATCGAATCGCCGGTATGGACGCCCATCGGATCGACATTCTCGATCGAGCAGATGATGATCGCGTTGTCCTTGCGGTCGCGCACCACCTCCATCTCGTACTCTTTCCAGCCGAGCAGCGATTCCTCGATCAGCACCTCGGTGGTCGGCGACAGGTCGAGCCCGTTGCGGACGATCGCGATGAACTCCTCGCGGTTATACGCGATGCCGCCGCCCGATCCGCCCATCGTGAAGCTCGGCCGGATGATCGACGGAAGCCCCGTCTTTTCAAGCCCTTCGAGCGCTTCCTCGACAGTATGTGCGATCGCCGAGCGCGCGCTTTCCAGCCCGATCCGGTCCATCGCGTCGCGGAACTTCAACCGGTCCTCCGCCATGTCGATCGCATCGGCATCCGCACCGATCATCGTCACGCCGAACTTCTCGAGCGTACCGTCATGGAACAGCGCGAGCGCGGTGTTAAGCGCGGTCTGCCCGCCCATCGTCGGCAGGATCGCGTCAGGCCGTTCCTTCTCGATGATCTTGGCGACGATCGCGGGCGTGATCGGCTCGACATAGGTCGCGTCGGCCAGCTCGGGATCGGTCATGATCGTCGCGGGGTTCGAATTGACGAGGACGATCCGGTAACCCTCCTCCTTCAACGCCTTGATCGCCTGCGTGCCCGAATAATCGAACTCGCACGCCTGGCCGATGACGATGGGTCCTGCGCCGATGACGAGGATCGAGGTGATGTCGGTGCGTTTTGGCATTTACTTCGATTCCGTTGGCGGCTCGGAAATATACCCGAGCATGATGCGGCGGTCTGTATTCCTAGAAAGGTAACATCTGCCCGCTTTGGTGAGCTTGCCGACCGGGCCGGCTCTCACCAATGCGCGCGTTGCATGATAGCTTTCGAGTGAGATCTGACACGTCTGGGCGATTTGTTCATCGCTCTGTTCCTTCTGCGCGCAAGCCGACTGGCTGACGACCAGGCTCGCAAGGAACAGCAGCAGCTTCATAGCATTCCCACAAACCGCTCGAACAGATACAGACTGTCCTGCGGCCCCGGGCTCGCCTCGGGGTGATACTGCACCGAAAACGCCGCTTGTCGGTCAGCTCGAGCCCCGCATTCGACCCGTCGAACAGCGACACATGCGTCTCGCGGACGTTCGCCGGCAGGCTGTCGCGCTCGACCGAGAAGCCGTGGTTCATGCTGGTGATCTCGACCGCGCCGTCGGACAGGCGCTTGACCGGATGGTTGGCGCCGCGGTGGCCCTGGAACATCTTGGTCGTGGTCGCGCCGACCGCGAGGCCGAGCAGCTGGTGGCCGAGACAAATGCCGAACAGCGGCTTGCCTGTCTCGAGCAGCTGGCGGATCACCGGCACGGCATATTCGGCGGTCGCGGCGGGATCGCCGGGGCCGTTCGACAGGAAGATGCCGTCGGGGGCGAGCGCCATAACCTCGTCATAGGTCGCGGTAGCGGGCACGACGGACACCTTCGCACCCGCCGCGACGAGGTTGCGGAAGATGTTGCGCTTCGAGCCGTAGTCGATCGCGACGACATGCGGGCGGGCCTTGCTCGCGACGGGGGCATCGCCTTCGCCCGGCGCGAACGATTGGGGCGACGCATCCCCTTCCCCGTTCGTGCTGAGCGCAGTCGAAGCACCGCTCTCCCCATAGCCGAACCCAAGCCGCCACGTGCCGCCCGGCGCCTGATCGCCCCAGCCATAATGCATCTCGGTCGACACGCCCTTGGCGAGGTCCATGCCCTCGAGCCCCGGCCAGCCCCGCGCCATCGCCAGCAGCGCGGCGACGTCGAACTCGCCGCTCGCCGAATGCGCGATCACGCCGTTGGGCGCGCCGCCGACGCGGATCCGCCGCGTCAGCGCGCGCGTGTCGATCCCCGACAGGCCGATCCGCGCATGCCGCTTCATCCACCGTCGAGGCCCTCGACGGCGCGGAAGCTGGACGGCTGCGTCACGTCCTCGCGGACGATGATGCCGAGCGCATGCGGGCCGTCCGCCTCGATATCGTCGGGGTTCGCACCGACATTGCCGATATGCGGAAAGGTGAAGCAGATCATCTGCCCGGCGAAGGACGGATCGGTCAACACCTCCTGGTACCCGGTCATCGCGGTGTGGAAGCACACCTCGCCGACCGCCTCGCCCTCGGCGCCGAACCCGCGCCCCCAGATCACGTCGCCATTGGCAAGCACGAGCACGCCGGTCGCGCCGGCGGGCTTTGCCGAAGACATGGGTGTAGGCTGGGCGTCGGCCATCAGGCTGGGCACTCTCTTTACGTTGACGATGTCGCTAAGTGGTGTCCGCTAAGGCCGGCGTGCCGCAGCGTCAATCTGTTAAACCTTGGCTCGACGCGCTATCGCGTCCGGCTATCCCGAACCGCCTGAAAGACCCGTATATGATTCGCGACGACATCAAGGCCGCGCAGCTCACCGCGATGAAGGCCGGCGACAAGGAGAGCCGAAACGCCATCTCGTTGATCCAGGCCGCAATCAAGAACCGCGACATCGAGGCGCGGACCGGCAAGGCGCCCGAAAGCGACGACGCGCTGGTGATCGAAGTGCTCCAGAAGATGGTCAAGCAGCGTCGCGAGTCGATCGAAATGTTTTCGAACGGCGGCCGCCAGGAACTCGCCGACGCCGAGGCCGCCGAGGTTGCGGTGATCGAACGATTCCTGCCCGCGCAGATGAACGAGGCGGAAACGACGGCCGCGATCCTCAAGATCAAGGACGAGCTCGGCGCGACCGGCATGAAGGACATGGGCCGCGTCATGGCCGAACTGAAAGCCCGCCATGCGAGCGAACTGGACATGAGCAAGGCGAGCGGGCTGGTTAAGGCGGCGCTGTCTTAAGAAGATTTGTTCGCGCGGAGGCGCGGAGGCGCGGAGGCGCGGAGGCGCGGAGGTGTTGCGCTCGCCGGGAGCGGGCGAACACCACTATCGCCGCGAAGCGGCAGGCCGGATCGACATTTGCGCTGACGCGCAGCATTAGCCCCGGACGCACCCCCTCCGCGCCTCCGCGCGAACAAACCCTGCTTCTTCTCCTCTTCGGATTGCAGGTATCACCCCAACAGTGATACCGAGCTATACTCGCGCGCATGGCCCTGACCCCGCAATTTCTGGACGAGCTGCGCGGCCGTACGTCGCTGTCGGCGCTGATCGGCAAGACCACCAAGCTCACCAAGGCCGGGCGTGAGCACAAGGGCTGCTGCCCGTTCCATAACGAGAAGACGCCCAGCTTCTACGTCAACGACGACAAGGGCTTCTACCACTGCTTCGGCTGTTCCGCGCATGGCGACGCGATCAAGTGGATGACCGACCAGCGCGGCCTGCCGTTCATGGACGCGGTCAAGGAACTCGCCCAGGCCGCCGGGCTCGACATGCCCGCGATGGACCGCCAGTCCGCCGCCAAGGCCGAACGCGCCAAGGGCCTGCACGAGGTGATGTCCGACGCCGCCGACTGGTTCGTCGAGCAGCTGAACGGCCTCGCGGGCAACGATGCGCGCGCGCTGCTCGACCGCCGCGGCATCACGCCGGAGACCGCCCGCGCGTTCGGCATGGGGTTCGCCCCCGACAGCCGCGGCAAGCTGAAAGCCGCGCTGAAAACCTACGGCGACCCGATGCTCGTCGAATCGGGCATGCTGATCAACGTCGAGGGCAAGGATCCCTATGACCGGTTCCGCGGCCGGCTGATGATCCCGATCCGCGATCCGCGCGGCCGGACGATCGCGTTCGGCGGGCGCGTGCTCGACGGCGGCGAGCCCAAATATCTCAACTCCCCCGACACCCCGCTCTTCGACAAGGGCCGCACGCTCTACAATCTCGACCGCGCCGCCCCCGCGTCGCGGAAATCGGGCCGCGTGCTGGTGGTCGAGGGCTATATGGACGTCATCGCGCTCGCCCAGGCCGGGTTTGGCGAAGCGGTCGCCCCGCTCGGCACCGCGCTGACCGAAGCACAGCTCGAACGGCTGTGGCGGATGGTCGACGTCCCCCTCCTCTGCTTCGACGGCGACTCTGCCGGCCAGAAGGCAGCCCTGCGCGCCGCACACCGCGCGCTCCCCCTGCTCGCCCCCGGCCCGCAGCCTCGCCTTCGTCACGCTCCCGCAGGGCCAGGACCCCGACGATCTCGTCCGCTCGGGCGGCCCCGGCGCGTTCGAGGCGCTGTTGAAGGCCCCCGAACCGCTCGTCGACCGCCTCTGGGCGTCCGAAGTCGCCGCCGAGGCGCTCGACACCCCCGAACAGCGCGCCGGCCTCAAGCGCCGCCTCCACGAGCTTGCGGAGGGCATCGGCGACGCCTCGGTGAAGCAGGAATACCAGTCCGAGTTCAAGGACCGCTTCTACAAGCATTTCAAACCCGTCCGCGCGCCGTTCGTCCCCCGCGGCGAACGCCCCAAGGGCGGGTGGAAGCCGCCTTCCGCGCCGGTCACCGAGGACGCAAAGGCCTTCCTCGCCACCGGAATTGACCGCGTGCTCGCGAAGGCGGTGCTCGCCGGGCTGATCCGCCATCCGGTCGAGATCGCCCGCCACATGGAGGTGCTGGGGCCGCTCCAGCTCATCGACGGCGCACTCGGCCGGCTGTTCGAGGCGGTCGTCGATGTTGCACTTGAGGACCAGAAGCTTGATAGCGGCCGCTTGCTCACCATATTGGCGAGGTCCGGTTTCAATTCAGTCGCGAGTGACCTGTTGCGAGCCGATACGATGCCCTACTCGTTCACGCAGACCACGGCCGATCCCGCCCGCGTCCGCGCCGACCTAGACGAGGCGATCGCGATCATGGTCGCGCGTCCCGAGGTCGATGCGGCGCTCAAACAGGCGACCGCGGCGATGCAGACGCACTTCACCGAAGATGCGTTCGAACGACAAGTGGCAATGGTAAGAGAGAAACAGGCGTTGGAAGTCCGACTTGCAAATCTTGTACAGTCGAACGAAGACGCCCGAGCGTTGGGTACCGAGGGCGATTGATGGCTAAGGCGAACATGGCGGAACCCGCCGAGACGAACGACACCGGCGATGCGCCACTGATCGACATGAACGATGCGTCGATCAAGAAGGTCATCGCGCGCGCCAAGAAGCGTGGCTACATCACCTATGATCAGCTCAACGAGGCCTTGCCGCAGGGCGAGATGTCGTCCGACCAGATCGAGGACATCAGCGCCGCGCTGAGCGAGATGGGCATCAACATCGTCGACAACGACGAAGCCGGTGAGGAAGGCGAGGCCGAGCCCGCCAAGGACGACGACGACGAGCCCGAGGCCGCCGACGCCGAAGCCGACACAGGCCCCGCGATCGAGAAGAAGAAGGAGACCGTCGATCGCACCGACGATCCGGTCCGCATGTATCTTCGCGAGATGGGCGCGGTCGAGCTGCTCAGCCGCGAAGGCGAGATCGCGATCGCCAAGCGGATCGAGGCGGGTCGCGACACGATGATCCTGGGTCTGTGCGAATCGCCGATCACCTTCAACGCGATCATCGACTGGTCGACCGCGCTCAACGAGGGCACGATGCAGCTGCGCGAGATCATGGATCTCGACGCGATGCTCTCGAAGGACCCCGCGCCCGAGGCGATGGCCGAGGACGGCGAGGCCGACGACGGCGAGATCAGCGAGAAGAACGCCGGTCCCTCGTTCAAGGAAGAGGCCGAGCCCGAAGAGCCCTCCGCCGACGAAGACGAGGACGGCGAGCGCCGCGCCCCGCGCGCGTCGGACGACGAGGAGGAGGACAACACCCTCAGCCTCGCTCAGATGGAGGAACAGCTCAAGCCGATCGCGCTCGAGCGCTTCGCCAACATCACCGCGCTCTACAAGAAGTTCAGCAAGATCCAGCAGAGCCGCGTCGACGCGATGGGCATCGGCGGCGATTTCTCCGCGGCCGACGAGCGCAAGTATCAGAAGCTGCGCGAGGAGCTGACGGCCGAGGTCGAGAGCGTCCAGTTCCACAACGCCAAGATCGAATATCTCGTCGATCAGCTCTATGCCTATAACCGTCGCCTGACCGCGCTGGGTGGCCAGATGCTGCGCCTCGCCGAGCGCCACAAGGTGCCGCGCAAGGACTTCCTCGATCGCTATATCGGTCACGAGATCGACGAGAACTGGCTGGCGACGGTCAACAAGGTTGACAAGAAGTGGACCGCGTTCGTCGCCAACGAGAGCGAGGCGGTCGAGCGCATCCGCGCCGAGATCGCCGACATCACGCAGCAGACCGGCATGGCGCTCACCGAGTTCCGCCGGATCGTCAACATGGTCCAGAAGGGCGAGCGCGAGGCGCGTATCGCCAAGAAGGAAATGGTCGAGGCGAACCTGCGTCTCGTGATCTCGATCGCCAAGAAGTACACGAACCGCGGTCTTCAGTTCCTGGATCTCATCCAGGAGGGCAATATCGGCCTGATGAAGGCGGTCGACAAGTTCGAGTATCGCCGCGGCTACAAGTTCAGCACCTATGCGACCTGGTGGATCCGCCAGGCGATCACCCGCTCGATCGCCGACCAGGCGCGCACGATCCGCATCCCGGTCCACATGATCGAGACGATCAACAAGCTGGTCCGCACCAGCCGCCAGTTCCTTCACGAGCAGGGCCGCGAGCCCACGCCCGAGGAAATGGCCGAGCGCCTCTCCATGCCGCTCGAGAAGGTCCGCAAGGTGATGAAGATCGCCAAGGAGCCGATCAGCCTCGAAACGCCGATCGGCGACGAGGAGGATAGCCACCTCGGCGACTTCATCGAGGACAAGAACGCGATCATCCCCGTCGATGCCGCGATCCAGGCCAACCTCAAGGAAACCGTCACGCGCGTGCTGGCGAGCCTCACCCCGCGTGAGGAACGCGTGCTGCGCATGCGCTTCGGCATCGGCATGAACACCGATCACACGCTCGAGGAAGTCGGCCAGCAGTTCAGCGTCACCCGCGAGCGCATCCGCCAGATCGAGGCGAAGGCGCTGCGCAAACTGAAGCATCCGAGCCGTAGCCGGAAAATGCGGAGCTTCCTCGACCAGTAAGGGTTGGAGGCTTCAAATCAGTTATTGAGGGGTCGTGGTCGAAACGCCACGGCCCTTTTTTTGTTTCGAATTGAATGACAATCGGACGGCATCACGATAGCTTACTCGCTACAGGAGATAGAACGCTGATGCTCGAAGAGATTGCCCACGATAAGCTGTCTCGTCTGACGGCGTCCAACCAACCAATTTTTTCGAATGACGCGTCATACGATAACCTGGTCATTAAGAAGGCACGGGCGCTTGAAGATTGGAAGGGCTTAGGAAAAAAATTGGCCAATCAAAAATTTAAAAGGCCTTCAGGATTATGAAAAACAAAAACGACGTTGGGGATCTGAAAGACCCCGATTTAATCCCTTCAAAAAATACATCAATTGTTTTGAAAGAGGTAAAGGGTCGGATAGATCGAGAGGATCCATTAAGCCTTTTGGGCATAGAGCCTCTGGATTTCGATGATGCGGTTATGGAGCTATCTGAAAGTCTAGAGAATGTTTCTGAAATACGTGAATTATATAAAGTAAGAAAGACGTCTGTTGGCGAAAGCGCTAATGCAGGAATTTCAGCCGATGAAGCCAAAAAGCTGAAGAATTGCTTTAGCCAGGGCAGAGAACTATTTTTAGCCGGGCGAAACGGCTCACTCATGGTGAAGCCCTTAAACTTTTTTTTTTACGCGCTCACAGCTTACACCTACGGCATAATCATCTTAAATAATCCGTTACGATACAGAAAGGACATGCTTCCTGGCTCGCATGGGATGGCCTATTTGCCAGCTCCAATTCAGGCGCAATTTGGCGGCGATACTGCTCGAGGCACGTTCAGCGACCTTGTCAGTTCCTTTCCCACCCATCTAGTCAAAACCCCCTCCATTTCGTTTAGTATCGACTGCTCGAACTCGGTAATGGAATTATATAATACTAGATTTGAAGTTAGCTTAGGCACGCTGCTGAGCATGATTCCTGAAATGTCCGAGTATTTTGAACTCACGACCGGGCAGAAAAGTCGGTGCTATCCATTGGAGATCATCAGCGCAAATGACCCACGCAGTGTCACTTGGGAATTCCAGATTGGAAACGGAGAGAGTCGACCGCCTTCCAATTGCGTTAATGAAGCATTTGAGGGATTCCCAGTTACCGAGAGACACGGTAAGATTATTGTTACAATTCAAGCTGCCAAGGCGTCGCGAATTAAGGCGACGATATACACCGATCTTCGAGGTCAACTTTGGTTTATCGAAAATCCCTTTTTTCCGGTCATTTTACCTGAAGTCGCAATACACTTTTTAATCACGAGCGTCTTCTCGAACATTATGCGGTATCGCCCTGATGAGTGGGGAAGCGTTTTACTTAATGAATTTTCTTCAAAGATATCGCTTCTTACTCGACATTATTTTTCGTCATTTCAACGCAAGTTCATGTTGCTAATACTAAGATCTGCATCGAGGTATCTCCCGTATGCGACTTGAAATGAATTTACATTATCACGTAAGACTATGCCCCGCCTAATCCTCTTCAACAAACCCTACGACGTCCTCAGCCAGTTCACCGACGAGAAGTCGCCCACCCCCGCGCGCGACGCTGTCGCAGTTCGTCGAGGTGCCCGGCGTCTATCCGGCGGGGCGGCTCGATCGGGACAGCGAGGGGCTGTTGCTGCTGACCGACGACGGTCGTCTCCAGGCGCGGATCGCGGATCCGAAGTTCAAGCTGGCCAAGACCTATCTCGTGCAGGTCGAGGGCGAGGCGGGCGAGGCCGCGCTCGATACCTTGCGCGACGGCGTCGTGCTGAAGGACGGCCCCACCCGCCCCGCCGAGGTCGAACGGATCGACGCACCCGACCTCTGGCCGCGCGTGCCGCCGATCCGCGTCCGCGCGAGCATCCCCGATTGCTGGCTGAGGATCACGATCCGCGAAGGCCGCAACCGCCAGGTTCGCCGGATGACCGCGGCGATCGGCCACCCGACGCTGCGCCTCGTCCGCTGGAGCATCGGCGACTGGACCCTGGCGGATCTCGCCCCCGGCCGCTGGCGCGACGCCTGACCCGGCCCTGCGCCGCCCGCCTCAACACCACGGCCCACGATCCACACAGGCCACCACCCCACCCACACCGTCATCCTGACGAACGTCAGGAACCCGGGCCACAAGCGCCGCCGCCCCTCCCACACCGTCATCCTGACGAACGTCAGAACCCAGGGCCACAAGGGCCGTCGCCCCTCCCCAACGCCGTCATCCTGACGAACGTCAGGACCCAGGGTCACGAGGGCGGCCCTCCATGGCGCTCGTCATCGCCCCGCCCGCTGTAAGGAACGCTGCTGGCCAAAATGCCGCAAAAGGCGCAGCCTGCCCGCATGGCCTGGTCTGATCCAGCCTCGACTCGCACCCCCGCCGCCGCGGTCGCCGGGTCATGCCCGACAGGGGGTCGTCACCCCCACGCGAAAAAAACGCGTTATCGTCTCAACATTCGCAACATTCGCGGTCCCCGCCCTTGGCCCTGCTGTCCCCAGACGCCGGACGACGGGCACGAAAAAGGCGCGGGGACCATCGCCCCCGCGCCCTCGATCGCGTCTCGCAGGATCCGATTACTCGGCGGCTGCGGTGCCCTTGGCGGGGCGCATGTCGCGACGCTCGGCGATACGCGCTGCCTTGCCGGTGCGGCCACGCAGGTAATACAGCTTGGCGCGACGCACGGCGCCCTTGCGGACGACTTCGATCGAATCGACGTTCGGCGAGTAGAGCGGGAAGACGCGCTCGACGCCCTCGCCGAAGCTCATCTTGCGCACGGTGAAGTTGCTGCCCATGCCCTTGTTCGAGCGCGCGATGCACACGCCCTCATAGTTCTGAATACGGGTGCGCTCGCCTTCGACGACCTTCACGCCGACCTTCAGCGTATCGCCGGGGCGGAAATCGGGGATCGTCTTGTTGGCCAGGAACTTCGCGATGTTCTCGGCTTCGATCGTCTGCAACAGGTTCATAGTCAGTCCTCGTGTCGCCGCGCGCCAGAGGGCGACTGGACCCGAGCGCCCTCATGGCGCTCCCAAAGGTCCGGTCGCCGTGACCGTGTATCGATCTCCGCGCGGCGTTTGCGCCATGCGTCGATCTTCGCATGATCCCCCGATCGCAGCACCTGCGGGATCGTGCGCCCTTCCCATATCTGAGGTCGGGTATAATGCGGATATTCGAGAAGCCCCGTTTCGAAGCTCTCGTCATCCCCACTAGAAGCCGCGCCCATTACGCCGGGCAGCAGCCGAATGCAAGCATCGAGCAGCACCAGCGCGCCCATCTCGCCGCCCGACAGGATATAGTCGCCGATCGATACCTCCTCGATGGCGCGCGCCTCGAACAGCCGCTCGTCGAACCCCTCGAACCGTCCGCAGAGGATGGTGACGCCGGGGCCTGCTGCCAGCGCCCGGACGCGCTCCTGCGTCAGCGGCCTGCCGCGCGGCGTCATCGCCAGCACCGGCCGCCCGTCCG